>NZ_JBHVDD010000022.1:0-108143 GCF_042802995.1 Streptomyces sp. NPDC057438 | reverse complement strand
GGCCCCGGCGGATCACCGGCCGGGGCCCCCGTGCGTCCGGGCGGTCATCCGGGCCGGGCCTTCGTGCGTCCGGGCCGACGATCACAGGCCGAGGCCCGCGCGTGTACGGGCCGGTGGCCGACCGGGGAACTCGTCGCGCGCCACGGGCCGGCCAGGAAAGCCCTACGAGCCGAGACGCCCTGGACACCGCCCTACAGCCCAGGGACCGGCCTGAACACCGCCCTAAGGGCCAGTGACCCGCCGGGGAAAACGCCCTGCGGGCCAGGAACGCCCAGGGCACCGCCCGTACAGCCCAGGGGCCGACCTGAACACGGGCCTACAGCCCAGCGGCCGGCCGGGGCACCGCCCTACGGGACCAGCACCAGCGCCGCCGCCCACGCCACGGCCAGCACCAGGCCCAGCGGCCACAACGGCGCCCCCCTCCCCTCGTGCTTCCCCGCGGGCCGCAGCGCGGGCTCCTGCCACATCGCGGTGATCTCGGCCGCGGTCCGCTCGTAGGGGTGGACCAGGCGCAGTCTGCGCTCCGGCCGGCGCCAGCGTTCCGACCGGACGGACCAGGACGTGAACGACTCCTCGTAGCTGTCCACCGTCAGCACTGCGCCGGCGCACCGGACCGTTCTGAGGTCGTCCCACCCGATGTGCCGGGCCCGGCGCCAGCCGCTCAGCCACAGGCCCGCGCGGTCGGCCGTGATACGCCAGGCCAGCAGCTGCGGCAGGGTCAGGACGCCGACGAGGCCGACCGGACCGCCGACGAGGTACCGCGCCGTTCCGTCCGGGTACAGCCCGACGGAGGCCACCACGACCACCGTCAGGAGGGCGGTGGTCCAGTCGGCCCCTCCCGCCCGCCAGCGCCGTACCGGCTGCGGGTCCTCGCGCAGCCGCTCCAGGCTCCGCGTCGCCGCCTCGGCACGCAGTTCCTCGTCGACCGCGTGCCGCTTCTCCCCGGCCCGCTCCGCGGCGGCCCGGCGCCGTACGGCACGCTCGGTCAGCGGACGTACCGGGCCGCTGGAGGACGCGACGACCGGTTCCGCCGGTGAACGGCCCCCGGCCGCGTCCGCACCGTCCCGCTCGTCCGGCTTCCGCAGATCCGGCGGCCCCTGCGGCCCGTCCGGCTCCTCCGGCGCGTCGAGCCTCTCCGCCGCGCTGACGATCACGATCTCGGCGCCGTCGTGGGGCGGCCCGTACAGCACGGCCTCCCGCAGGGCTCCGGGCTGCTCGTCGTCATCGTCGGCATCCTCGATCGCGTCGAGGAGCTCGTCCCGCGCCTCCCGCCCTACGCGCTCCTCGGCCCCCTCGGACTCGTCGGCTCCCTCGGACTCGTCGGACTCGTCGTCGCCGTCGTCGTACCACTCCTCGGTGGCGACGGTGAACAGCGGCCGCAGTGCCTCCACGTCGTCGGCGGCGAAGACCTCGGTGTCCCCGTCGGCGCCGTCCCGCACGAGCACCCGCAGCACCGGCACGGGGGCGCCCCGCAGCGCGGCGGCCCGGCGACGCCCCAGCCGGCCGGAGAGCAGCGAGGTGAACCCCCAGCCGACGACGAACCAGCCGACGAGCGTGACCGCGTCCCGGTCGGTGAGGGCGTCCCGGCCGGAGGTGAGGGCGAGCAGCCCCGCGCCCAGGAGGGCCAGCACGAGCCCGAACCCCGTGAGGAACCGGCCGCGGCGCACCGGCCCCGCCCCGTCCGGCACGAGGGCCGTCGCCCCCGCGGCCGCGGCCAGGGCCCACTGCCGCTGCAGCCGCCCCTTGCTCAGCCGGATCTCGGCGGCGGCCCAGGTGAAGGTCAGGGCGATGAGGCCCAGCAGGGTCGGCACGTCGTGTGTCTTCCCCTCCCAGGCCAGCAGGAGCGTGAGCAGGGGCGCGGAGAACCGGACGACCTCGGGCCTGACCAGGGTCCACACCAGCTGCAGTGGTACCAGCACGGCGAGGGCGGCGGGCACCTCCGCGAAGTTCGCCAGCCAGAAGCCGATGACGAGGCCGCCCGGGACCACGGCGAGCAGGTGCAGGGGGCGCGCCCGGGCCGGCACCCACAGGGGCGGCCGGGTCCGTGCCCAGGCCTCCAGCTTGTCCCCGCTCCAGGCGACGCAGCCCTCGGGCACGGCGGTCGCGGCCAGTGCGCGCGGTGTGGTGGGCCCGGCCTGCGGCCAGGGCTCAAGGTTCGTGGTCATCGTCTCGTGGACACTCCGCCGCCGTCGTGGATAGGCCGTTCGCCGCGCGCGATCCGACGCGATCCAAGCGGACAGGGCTGTGAAGGCGGGACACACGGGCATGTTCCGGACCAACACGCCCGGACCCGCGGGGTGTTGACCGTCGCATACTTCCCGGACGTCTGGTCCGGCGCGTTTCCCGCCACCATAGAACAGATGTCTGGGACCGATCCGGAAAGCGCCTCGCCCGGGCGTCCGCCACCCCCCGCGGACACCGTCCGGTAAAGCGCGGACACCGTCCGGAACGAGCACAGCCACCCCGGCCCCGGGGGACCACCACCGTCGCCGTCCCCCCGGCAGGGAGCCGACCGCTACGGCCTGGCACCGACAGCGACCGCCGAGAGCCGACAGCGACGGCCGCATCCCGGCCCCGGGGGACCACCACCGTCGCCGTCCCCCCGGCAGGGAGCCGACCGCTACGGCCTGGCACCGACAGCGACCGCCGAGAGCCGACAGCGACGGCCGCAATCCCGGCCGCGCGGGTCCGTCACCCGATCGCGATCAGCACCAGCAGCAGCACGGCCCCCGCCACCACGGGCCCCACGACCTCCCAGGCCCACCGCGCGCTCGGCTCACCCTGGGACCCGAGTGCCTTCGCCCGCGCCTCGCACAGCTCCCGCAGATCGGCCATGACCTGGTCGGTCTCCGCCCGCATGGGCCGCCCGGCCGGGGCGGCCCGCCCCACGCTCCCGCCCCCGTACTCGGCCCTGTTCTCACCCTTGGCCGCCCGGCGCTCCTCCCGGGCCTGGTGCCGGGCGGCCTTCTTGCGGCCGCGCAGCGAGACGGGGATCGCCCAGAGCTGGTACTTGGCGCCGCTCGTGTCGATCACCTCGTTGGTGTAGCCGGAGCGCAGGGACACGACACTCGCCCAGGGCAGCTCGACCACCCGGAACGGGTTGCGCACCCGCAGCCGGTCGTCGTTGGCGAACACGGCGGGCCGCACCGAGAACGCGACCACCAGGGGTACGGCCACCAGCATGGACGCCAGCGCCAGCCAGGGCGTACGCCCCTCCCCCGACGCCACCGCGTCCCCGCCGAGCCACGCCATCAGCCCGAGCAGCAGCACCCCGCCCGTCAGTCCGGCGGGCGAGCGGTAGACCCGGTCCTTGTACACCGGCTTGGCGGGCTTCGACGCGGGGGCCGCCGCTGCCGCCGGAGCCTGCTCGGTCTTCGGGGTCTCCGAAGCCGTGCCGGCCTCCGCGCGCTCACGAGCCGCCGAGGTGTGCTCCGGCTCGGGCGACGATTGATCCGAGGTGCTCATACGTCCGATTCTGCCCGACGCCCCGGAACTGTTCGCAGCCCACCCGGCCCGCGCCGCGCGGGAGCGCAGGGAACCGCGCGACCGGCCGCCCGCCGCACGCCCCGCTCCGCCACCCGGTGTCCCCGGGTCGCGGGCACCGGCAATCAATCCGGGGGCTGTACACCAGCTACGCGCGTAGATATGCTCGTCTGGTGACCATGTCCACAGCTGCACCCCACGCTCTCGCCGACGTCACCGCGTCCGACAGCACGCTGCGCCGCTTCCTGCACGGGCTGCCCGGCGTCGACCCGGTCGGCCTGGAGGCGCGTGCCGCCTCCCTCGGCACCCGTTCCATCAAGACGACCGCCAAGGCGTACGCCATCGACCTGGCCATCTCCATGGTCGATCTGACGACCCTGGAAGGCGCGGACACCCCGGGCAAGGTCCGGTCCCTCGGCGCCAAGGCGGTCCTCCCCGACCCGGGCGACCGCACGACCCCCGCCACGGCCGCCGTCTGTGTCTATCCGGACATGGTGCCCACGGCCAAGGCCGCCGTCGCCGGCTCCACCGTCAAGGTCGCCTCCGTCGCCACCGCCTTCCCGGCCGGCCGTGCCGCGCTCGCCGTGAAGCTGGCCGACGTCCACGACGCCGTCTCCGCCGGGGCCGACGAGATCGACATGGTCATCGACCGGGGCGCGTTCCTCGCCGGGAACTACCTCAAGGTCCACGACGAGATCACCGCCGTGAAGGAGGCCTGCGGCTCCTCGGCCCGCCTCAAGGTCATCTTCGAGACCGGCGAGCTGTCGACCTACGACAACATCCGCCGCGCCAGCTGGCTCGGCATGCTCGCGGGCGCGGACTTCATCAAGACCTCGACCGGCAAGGTCGCGGTGAACGCCACCCCCGCCAACACCCTCCTCATGCTGGAGGCCGTCCGCGACTTCCGCGCCCAGACCGGCGTCCAGATCGGCGTGAAGCCCGCCGGCGGCATCCGCACCACCAAGGACGCGATCAAGTTCCTCGTCCTGGTCAACGAGACCGCGGGCGAGGACTGGCTGGACAACCACTGGTTCCGCTTCGGCGCGTCCTCGCTCCTCAACGACCTGCTGATGCAGCGCCAGAAGCTGGCCACCGGCCGCTACTCCGGCCCCGACTACGTGACGGTGGACTGATCCCCATGGCTTCCGCATTCGAGTACGCACCGGCCCCCGAGTCCCGGGCGGTCGTCGACATCGCCCCCTCCTACGGCCTGTTCATCGACGGCGAGTTCACCGAGGCCGCCGACGGCAAGGTCTTCAAGACGGTCAGCCCCTCCTCCGAGGAGGTCCTCTCCGAGATCGCCCGCGCGGGCGAGGCGGACGTGGACCGCGCGGTGGCGGCGGCCCGCAAGGCCTTCGAGAAGTGGTCGGCCCTCCCCGGCACCGAGCGCGCGAAGTACCTCTTCCGCATCGCCCGCATCATCCAGGAGCGCAGCCGCGAACTGGCCGTCCTGGAGACCCTGGACAACGGCAAGCCCATCAAGGAGACCCGCGACGCCGACCTCCCCCTGGTCGCCGCGCACTTCTTCTACTACGCGGGCTGGGCCGACAAGCTCGACCACGCCGGCTACGGCGCGAACCCCCGCCCGCTGGGCGTGGCGGGCCAGGTCATCCCCTGGAACTTCCCGCTCCTGATGCTGGCGTGGAAGATCGCCCCGGCGCTGGCCACCGGCAACACGGTGGTCCTGAAGCCCGCCGAGACGACCCCCCTGTCGGCGCTGTTCTTCGCGGACATCTGCCGCCAGGCGGGCCTGCCGAAGGGTGTCGTCAACATCCTCCCGGGCTACGGCGACACGGGCGCGGCCCTCGTCGCGCACCCGGACGTGAACAAGGTCGCCTTCACCGGCTCCACGGCGGTCGGCAAGCAGATCGCGCGGACGGTCGCGGGCACCCGCAAGAAGCTCACGCTCGAACTGGGCGGCAAGGGCGCGAACATCGTCTTCGACGACGCCCCCATCGACCAGGCCGTCGAGGGCATCGTGACCGGCATCTTCTTCAACCAGGGCCAGGTCTGCTGCGCGGGCAGCCGCCTGCTGGTCCAGGAGTCGATCCAGGACGAGCTGCTCGACTCCCTGAAGCGCCGCCTGTCCACCCTCCGTCTCGGCGACCCCCTCGACAAGAACACGGACATCGGGGCGATCAACTCCGAGGAGCAGCTCACCCGGATCACCTCGCTCGTCGAGCGCGGCGAGGCCGAGGGCGCCGAGCGCTGGTCCCCGGCCTGCGAACTGCCCTCCGCGGGCTACTGGTTCGCCCCGACGCTGTTCACGAACGTCACCCAGGCGCACACCATCGCGCGGGACGAGATCTTCGGCCCGGTCCTGTCCGTCCTCACCTTCCGCACCCCGGACGAGGCCGTCGCCAAGGCCAACAACACCCAGTACGGCCTCTCGGCGGGCATCTGGACCGAGAAGGGCTCCCGGATCCTGGCCGTCGCGAACAAGCTGCGCGCGGGCGTCGTCTGGTCCAACACGTTCAACAAGTTCGACCCGACGTCGCCGTTCGGCGGCTACAAGGAGTCGGGCTTCGGCCGCGAGGGCGGCCGCCACGGCCTGGAGGCGTACCTCGATGTCTGACCGCCTGTCTGTTTTCAAGACCTACAAGCTGTACGTCGGCGGGAAGTTCCCGCGTTCCGAGAGCGGCCGGGTGTACGAGGTGACCGACGCAAAGGGCAAGTGGCTGGCGAACGCGCCCCTCTCCTCCCGCAAGGACGCCCGGGACGCGGTGGTCGCCGCCCGCAAGGCGTTCGGCGGCTGGTCCGGCGCGACGGCGTACAACCGGGGTCAGGTCCTCTACCGCGTCGCCGAGATGCTGGAGGGCCGCAAGGGCCAGTTCGTGCACGAGGTGTCCGACGCCGAGGGCCTGTCGAAGTCGAAGGCCGTCGCCCTGGTGGAGGCGACCATCGACCGCTGGGTCTGGTACGCGGGCTGGACCGACAAGATCGCCCAGGTGATCGGCGGCGGAAACCCGGTGGCGGGCCCGTACTTCAACCTCTCCTCACCGGAACCGACGGGCGTGGTGACGGTCCTGGCGCCCCAGGAGTCGAGCTTCCTGGGCCTGGTCTCCGTGCTGGCCCCGGTGATCGCGACCGGCAACACGGCGGTCGTGATCGCGAGCGAGCGGTCCCCTCTCCCGGCACTGTCGCTCGGTGAGGTGCTGGCCACCTCCGACGTCCCCGGGGGTGTCGTCAACGTCCTCTCCGGGCGTACGGCGGAGATCGCGGCGCCCCTCGCCGCCCACCAGGACGTCAACGCGATCGACCTGGCCGGCGCGGACGACGTCCTGGCGAAGGAGCTGGAGATCGCCGCGGCCGACAACCTCAAGCGCGTCCTGCGTCCACAGCCTGTGGACGACTGGTCGGCCACGCCCGGCCTCGACCGCATGACGGCGTTCCTGGAGACCAAGACGGTCTGGCACCCGACGGGGTCGCTGGGCGCTTCGGGCTCCGCGTACTGATCCGGGACGCGGGGAACCGCGGGACCCTCGGGACGGAGTGAACCGTCCGGGCCGGTCCCGCGGTTCCCCGCGCGCGTCACGGGGTGCGCAAGGGGTGCTCAGCGCAGCCCGCCCACCACCTGCCCCAGCACCGGGATGCTCCCGATCGACGGCGCCTGCGCCACCGGTCCGGTCAGGGCGGTGGACGTCAGCGGCTGGAAGTCGGCCAGTTGCGTGCCCACCCCGTTGTCGAGCGGGTCGACGCCCGTGCCCGCCAGCGGGTTGGGCTTGAGCCCCGCGACCGGGCCGGTGACGTACCCGACGGTGCCGGTCAGGGCCTGCAGACCCGCCTGCGGGTCGACCTGGCCGAGCGAGGTGGGCCGGGTGCGCAGCACGTCCACGACCGGGGCGGCGCCGTCGGCCGCCGCGGCCGTACCGGCACCCGCGCCGAGCGCGAGCCCCGCGGTGGTGACGGCCAGCAACACGCGCCGGGCGCCGGGGGTCTGGGGAGCCAAGAGTCGAGCCATCAGCGGTGCCACCTTGTCCTGTGCGTTTCCGTTTCGGAAAGTAATCATAGAGACACAAACGGTAGTTGAGATGTGATGTGCGCTCCAAGGGCGACCCGCCGACTCGGCGGGAGCCGCGTGATGCCTCACACTGGACTCTCGTGAGTTCGCATCCTCCGATACCGACCCGGGTCGTCCTGCTGACCGGTCCGTCCGGCTCAGGCAAGTCCCTCCTCGCCGCCCGCTCCGGCCTGCCCGTGCTGCGGCTGGACGACTTCTACAAGGAGGGCGACGACCCGACGCTGCCACAGGTGGAGGGCAGTACGGACATCGACTGGGACCACCCGCTGTCCTGGGACGCGGACACGGCCGTCGCGGCGATCGAGGAGCTGTGCCGCACAGGCCGTACGACCGTGCCGGCGTACGACATCTCGCTCAGCGCGCGGACCGGCGCGGAGGCCCTGGCCATCGGACCGACGCCGGTGTTCATCGCCGAGGGCATCTTCGCCGCCGAGATCGTCGGGCGCTGCCGTGAACTGGGGCTGCTGGCGGACGCGCTGTGCCTGACCCGCGGCGCGGTGAAGACGTTCCGCCGCCGCTTCCTGCGCGATCTGCGCGAGGGCCGCAAGTCGGTGCCGTTCCTGCTGCGGCGCGGCTGGCGGCTGATGCGCCTGGAGCGCTCGATCGTGGCCCGTCAGACGGAGTTGGGCGCCCACCCGTGCGACCGGGACGAGGCGCTGGGGCGCCTGGCGGCGGCCGCCGCGGGCCGCGGCGCGGCGGCGACGGCCTGAGGCCGGGCGACGGGCGACGAACACCGGGGCACACATGAAAACGGGACTGGACGGACCCCCCGGCCCTCCAGTCCCGCCTTCCCCCGTATCCCCCGTGCTTCCCCCGTGTTCCCCCGTTGCACCGTCGTGGTCCCCCCGGACCCCGCCGGTCACCCCCCGGCCGTCACGTCGGCGCTCCCCCGCGCCACCGTGACGTCCCTGGCCTCCCCCGTGCTCCCCCCGCTTTTCCCCCGTTACCTGCTCCCCCCACAGACCTTCAGGCGACAAGCTCCCCGAAGGACTCCTCCTCGTCACGGCCGAAGCTGAGGACCTCGTCCTCGCGCAGCCGGCGGAGCGACCGCCAGATGCTCGACTTCACCGTGCCGACACTGATGTCGAGGATCTCTGCGATCTCCGGGTCGGTGCGGCCCTCGTAGTAACGCAGGACCAGCATCGTCCGCTGGAGTTCGGGGAGCCGGGCGAGCGCCTGCCACAGGACGGCGCGCAGTTCGGTGCCGCGCATCGCGTCCGTGTCGCCGGCGGTCTCCGGCAGCTCCTCGGTCGGGTACTCGTTCAGCTTGCGGCGGCGCCACGCGCTGATGTGCAGATTGGTCATGGTGCGGCGGAGGTAGCCCCCGACCGCGGCCTTGTCACTGATCCGGTCCCAGGCCCGGTAGGTCGAGAACAGCGCGCTCTGCAGCAGGTCCTCGGCCTCGAAGCGGTCCCCGGTCAGGTGGTAGGCGGTTGCGTACAGGGAGGCACGACGCTCCTGGACGTAGGCGGTGAACTCCGCCTCCGACACAGACCTGCGCTCCCCCGTGTCCTCCCCGTACGCGGTCCCCGTTCCCCCGTGGGTGACCCCCGTGGTGCTTGCCCCCACGTGCGCGTCAACCACCGTCATGTACGTGGTGTGCTGACGCCCGGTGCCGCGAGCGCACCCCCGCCCGCTCACGGCACCGGACTTCTCCGTGCTCCGGACGACGTCGTGGAGACGCGTGACAACTGCGCCAGTGCTGTTGCCGTGCAGCGTGTTCATCTCGCGCCCCCCGTCGTGGACTTCCGGTTGTGGTGCTGTGCAGTGGTGCTGTTCGTGCTCCCCGGCTCCGCCCTGTGGTGCTGTCGGGCGGCGTTTCCTTGCCTGTGCCGAGAAGATTGCCCGTTCACCTTCATGGCCGTGTCCGCCGACTGTCACAGAGCTGTCACAGGGGTCGGGCCCAGCCGGGGCACAGGTCGATCACAGAGAAGAGTCGTACGGCTACGCGAACGGCACGATCGTGTGCGGGTGTCGGGCGGGAGCGCTCCAACGGTCGATTCGGCGCCATGCCATGGGCCAGAATGAGCCCGTGCCTTCCCTGTTGCTGATCGAGGACGACGACGCCATCCGCACGGCCCTGGAGCTCTCACTGACGCGCCAGGGGCACCGTGTCGCCACCGCCGCCACCGGCGAGGATGGCCTCAAGCTGCTGCGCGAACAGCGGCCTGATCTGATCGTTTTGGACGTGATGCTGCCTGGGATCGACGGCTTCGAGGTGTGCCGGCGCATCCGGCGCACCGACCAGCTGCCGATCATCCTGCTCACCGCGCGCAGCGACGACATCGACGTCGTGGTGGGCCTGGAGTCGGGCGCGGACGACTACGTGGTCAAGCCCGTGCAGGGTCGGGTGCTGGACGCCCGTATCCGCGCGGTGCTGCGGCGCGGCGAGCGCGAGGCGAACGACGCGGCGACCTTCGGCTCCCTCGTGATCGACCGCGCGGCCATGACCGTGACGAAGAACGGCGAGGACCTCCAGCTGACGCCCACCGAGCTGCGGCTGCTGCTGGAGCTGAGCCGCCGCCCCGGGCAGGCGCTGTCCCGGCAGCAGTTGCTGCGTCTGGTGTGGGAGCACGACTACCTGGGCGACTCCCGCCTGGTGGACGCGTGTGTGCAGCGGCTGCGCGCCAAGGTCGAGGACGTGCCGTCCTCGCCGACCCTGATCCGTACCGTGCGCGGCGTGGGCTACCGGTTGGACACTCCTCAGTGACGAAGGCTTCGGGGGGGATCCGCGGCTGGGCCGCGGCTCGCAGGAAAGTACAGTCCCGGATCCGTTTCACCAGTCTCCGGCTGCGGCTGGTGGTCGTCTTCGGCCTGGTGGCGCTCACGGCCGCCGTGTCGGCGTCCGGCATCGCGTACTGGCTCAACCGCGAGGCCGTGCAGACGCGTGCGCAGGACGCGGCGCTCAACGACTTCGAGCGGGAGATGCAGAGCCATGTGAGCACGCTGCGCCCGAACCCGACGCAGGACCAACTGCGCTTCGCGGCGCGGAAGATGGCGGACGGCGGCGAGCGGTCCAGCGTGCTGCTGGTCGCCGAGGACGCCGACGGCCGGACGGTCTCCGGGGCCTCCACCGACAACGCGCTCACCGGCTTCACGCTGGAGGACGTGCCGGCGTCCCTGCGGAAGGCCGTCAACAAACGGCAGAAGCTCACCTCCGGCAACAAGCACGCGTACCACGTGTACTGGCAGCGGGTCATCGACGGCGACACCCCTTATCTGGTGGGCGGCGCGAAGATGATCGGCGGCGGGCCGACCGGGTACATGCGCAAGTCCCTCGCGGAGGAGGCGAAGGACCTCAACTCGCTGGCCTGGTCACTCGGTATCGCCACGGGTCTGTCGCTGATCGGCTCGGCGCTGCTCGCGCAGGCGGCCGCGACGACGGTCCTGAAGCCGGTGCAGCGCCTCGGTGTCGCCGCCCGGCGGCTCGGCGAGGGCAAGCTCGACACCCGGTTGCGGGTCTCCGGCACGGACGAACTCGCCGACCTCTCCCGGACCTTCAACCTCGCGGCGGAGTCGCTGGAGAAGAAGGTCGACGACATGAGCGCCCGCGAGGAGGCGTCCAGACGCTTCGTCGCCGACATGTCGCACGAACTCCGGACACCGCTGACGGCGATCACCGCTGTCACGGAGGTGCTGGAGGAGGAGCTGGACGCCGACACGGGCAGCCTCGACCCCATGATCGAACCGGCGGTACGGCTCGTCGTCAGCGAGACCCAGCGTCTCAACACCCTGGTGGAGAACCTGATGGAGGTCACCCGCTTCGACGCGGGCACGGCCCGTCTCGTCCTCGACGACGTCGACATCGCCGACCAGATCACCGCCTGCATCGACGCCCGCGCCTGGCTGGACGCGGTGGACCTGGACGCCGAGCGCGGAATCATCATCAAGCTCGACCCGCGCCGCCTGGACGTGATCCTGGCGAACCTGATCGGCAACGCGCTCAAGCACGGCGGCTCGCCGGTGCGCGTCCTGGTGCGCGAGGGCGACGAGAACGACGCGGACCTGCTGATCGAGGTGCGGGACCACGGCCCGGGCATCCCCGAGGACGTCCTCCCGCACGTCTTCGACCGCTTCTACAAGGCGAGCGCCTCCCGCCCCCGCTCCGAGGGCAGCGGTCTCGGCCTGTCCATCGCCCTGGAGAACGCCCACATCCACGGCGGCGACATCACCGCCGCCAACTCCCCCGAGGGCGGCGCGGTCTTCACCCTCCGCCTGCCCCGGGACGCGGCCTCGCTGATCGCGGACGAACGGGACGGCTACCGGGCCGACGACGACCCGCAAGGTCCCGAGGGGGCCGGTCAGTGACGATACGAGGCACCCGGCGACGGGAAGACGGGGGAACGCGGGGCGTGCGAGTGCCAGAGGTTCGGGAAGGTGCCGCACGCGCGCGCGGCGTACGGGTGCTGGCGGCCACGGGGGCGCTTGCCGGACTGCTGGCCGGCTGCGGCATCCGGGCCACCCAGGTGCCGACGGACTTCGGCCCGGCGCCCTCGATGGTGCCGTGCGAGCTGTCGGCGACGGACATCACGACCCAGACGACGCCCTCCGGCATGCCGGTGGAGGTGTTCCTGCTGTGTTCCGGTGCGCTCGTGCGGGTCAACCGCTCGGTGGAGGTCGCCGAGGGCACCGAGGAGGCCCGGCGGCGCGCCGCCGTCGCCCAGGGCCTGCTGGACGCCCTCTCCACCGACCCGACCGCCATAGAGGACGAGGCCGGCTACAGCACCGCCGTCCCGCCCGGCCTCACGGTGGCGGGGCCCAGGCCGGACGACCCCGAGGACGCCCTGCGCCTGTCCACCGCCCCCGACGCGCTCCCCCGGTTCGCCCTCGCCCAGATCGTCTGCACCTTCGCGGACTCGGCGGCCGCCGGCGACAACGGTTCGGTGGTCCTCGGCAGCACGAGCGCCGAGACGCTGCGCCGCTACGAGTGCGACCCGGAGACCCAGTCGGCCCCGGGGGCGGGGAACCCGCCGTCGACGGAGGTCAACGGCTCCTGAGCCGAGGGGGTCGAGGGGATTCCTAGCCGGATGACCTGTGGCTGCAGCGCCCCGTGCCTGGATCACTGCGGAAGGGCAGGCGAACGAGCCTCGAAAAACTCCCTGCAACCGATCGTGCCGGGGGCCGCGTCTTGGGGGGCGTGCAGCCTCAAGGTACGAACGGCGGTAGCGCCGGGATCCGTGTCCGTGCGGCGGGGGGTGTTCTCCTCGCCGTGCATCTCGCGGTCGTTGCCTGGATCACGCTGCGTCCGCTGGACGTCACCTGGATGAGTCCCGCGAATCTGCGGCCGTTCGCGGGGATCAGAGCGGATCTGGCCCTGGGGTGGCCGGAGGCGGCCCACCGGATCGGTGAAGGGCTGGCACTCCTCGCTCCTCTGGGTGTCCTGCTGCCGATGGCGCACGGAAGGCTGGCCGGGTCGCCGCTGGCGTCGCTGGCCCGGTCGGTGGCGGCCGGGGCGCTGTTGTCGCTGGCCATCGAGTTGTTGCAGACCGGGGTGCCGGGGCAGGTCGTCGACATCGACTCGATCCTGCTGAACTCGGTCGGCGTCGGACTCGCCCATCTCGCGGTGGTGCCGGTCGTCAGGTCCGCGCTGCGGCGGAGGGAGCGCACCCGGGTGGGTGCGGCGCGCGTGCGCCCCGAAGAGGTGTCTCAGGGTCGGACCCCGACGATTCCCAGGGTGGGGATGGCTCCGTAGAGGGACGCTTCGTCCGCTTCGTCACCGTAGCGTCGAAGGTGTGGAAAAGAGAGCGGTGTCCCCGAGCAGGGTCCCGCCCCACCGTCGGCCCGTGGGCCGGCGTCCTACACCGACGAAGGAGCCCTCATGAGCCGCCTTGCCCGCCCCACCGAAGGCCGGATGATCGGCGGAGTGTGTGCCGCGCTGGCACGGCGCTTCGGCACCTCCGCGACCACGATGCGCGTGATCTTCCTGGTGTCGTGCCTGTTGCCGGGCCCGCAGTTCCTGCTCTACATAGCCCTGTGGATCCTCTTCCCCGGAGAGGGCAAGGCCCGCACGGCCTGGTGACACGTTTCGGCCCGTGGTTCACACGGCCCGGTGCCGCGCGCACCGACGGGGCGCACCCCGCAGGGATGCGCCCCGTGCCGATGTCGTGGTGCTGCTCAGGCGCCGCCGAGGGGAAGGCCGTTGACGCCGAGACCCTTGGTGGGGAGGGCCTGGCCGACGGGGAGGCCGCCGAGCAGCCCGGCGACGGGGGCGGTGGGGCCCTCGGCGAGGACGTTGGCGGCGGCGGGCTGGGCGGCCTCCAGGCCGGCGCCGAGCGCGCTCTGGCCCTGGGCGAGGGCACCGGTGGCGGTCGGCAGCGCCTTCGTGACGTTCTCCACGGGCAGCGCCTGGGTGACGGTGCCGAGGGCCTGGGAGGCCTCGGGGGCGACCGGCGCGCTCGGGGCGGCGTTCGCGGCACCCGCGCCCGCAGCGGCGATGGCGGCACCGACGACGGCGACACCGAGGGTCTTGGCAGCAGACTGCTTCATGTTGAATGCGTCCTTGGAATGCGTTTGACGGGTGGTGAGCGGTGCCGAAACGTAAACACCAAAGTCCCGCCGGAGGCAAACATCGAAAAGCGGCCGCGTCGCCGTGGACACGACCGCTCCCCGAGACCTCCGTTCAGCTCGATTCTTCGACAGAACCGCTGGTGGAGGCCGTTTGCCGGAACAGCCATTCGGATTTCAACTCGGCGTACCCGGGCTTGATGACGTCATTGATCATGGCCAGTCGTTCATCGAAAGGAATGAATGCTGACTTCATAGCATTGACCGAGAACCACTGCATGTCGTCGAGCGTGTAGCCGAAGGCGTCGACAAGATGCTCGAATTCACGGCTCATGCTCGTGTACGACATCAGGCGGTTGTCGGTGTTCACGGTGGCCCGGAAGTGCAGGCGCCGCAGCAGCCCGATGGGGTGCTCGGCGTACGAACGGGCGGCGCCGGTCTGCAGGTTGGAACTGGGGCACAGCTCCAGCGGGATGCGCTTGTCGCGGACGTACGAGGCGAGGCGCCCGAGCTTCACGGAGCCGTCCTCGTGGACCTGGATGTCGTCGATGATGCGGACGCCGTGACCGAGCCGGTCGGCGCCGCACCACTGCAGCGCCTGCCAGATCGAGGGCAGTCCGAACGCCTCACCGGCATGGATCGTGAAGTGGTTGTTCTCGCGCTTGAGGTACTCGAAGGCGTCGAGGTGCCGGGTGGGCGGGTAGCCGGCCTCCGCGCCCGCGATGTCGAAGCCGACCACACCGAGGTCGCGGTAGCGGTTGGCGAGTTCGGCGATCTCCAGGGAGCGGGCCGCGTGGCGCATGGCGGTGAGCAGCGCGCCGACACGGATGCGCCGGCCGTCGGCCCTGGCCCGGCGCTCACCCTCGCGAAAGCCCTCGTTGACGGCCTCGACGACCTCTTCGAGACCGAGCCCGCCTTCGAGGTGCTGTTCGGGGGCGTAGCGGACCTCGGCGTAGACGACGCCGTCGACGGCGAGGTCCTCCGCGCACTCGGCGGCGACCCGGACGAGCGCGTCGCGGGTCTGCATGACGCCGACGGTGTGGGAGAAGGTCTCCAGGTACCGCTCCAGCGAGCCGGAGTCGGCGGCCTCCCGGAACCAGACGCCGAGCCGGTCGGGGTCGGTCTCGGGGAGCTGGGAGTACCCGCTGTCGCGAGCGAGTTCGACGATGGTTCCGGGACGCAGGCCGCCGTCGAGGTGGTCGTGCAGCAGAACCTTGGGCGCCCGGCGGATCTGGTCCGGATCCGGGGTGTTACCGGTCGGGTCGTTCTGGTTCGTCATTTTCGTACGATACCTCCTACGCGCGTAGAGCACCTGTCGGATGATCGCGTCGATACGTAACGGTGACCCACAGGACGGGTGGCGTACACCATCTCTTCTGACACTGTTCTGTCATGGCGCAGCAAGCAATGCCGGTCCGTACGCCCCGACTTGGGCGGACGATCGGCCCGGAGCCGAGCACGGTCGGCGGGGTGGTCCTTCTCCTCCCGGCCGGTGACGAGGCATCCACCCGCAGACCCTCCCCCATGCTGGCCGCGGCCTCCGTGCGCGCCCTCGGCCGCCGGCTCGCCCGCGCGGGCCGTACGGAGGGGCTGGCGACCCATGTCGTGCACTACCGCTACCGGGGCTGGAACGGTGCCGAGGCGCGGCTCGCGCGGGATGCCGAGTGGGCCGTGGACGAGGTGGTGCGGCGGTACGGAGACGTGCCGGTGTGTCTGGCCGGGCTCCACATGGGGGCGCGGGCGGCGCTGCACGCCGGTGGGCACGAGGCCGTCAACTCGGTGCTGGCCATCGCCCCCTGGTTGCCCGAGGAGGACGTGGCGGCGCCGCCCGAACCGGTGAAGCAGTTGTCGGGGCGCCGAGTGCTGATCGTGCACGGGACGAACGACGAGCGGGTGGATCCCGAGCTGTCGTTCCGGTTCGCGGCGCGGGCGAAGAAGACGAACCCCGACATCTGCCGGTTCGAAGTGCACGCGGACCGGCACGGGTTGACCCAGTACCGGGACGAGGTGCACGCGCTGGCCGCGGACTTCGTGATGGGGGTGCTGTTCGGGAGGGCGTTCGCCCGGCCTGTGGAGGACGCGCTCGCTGCTCCGCCGCCGTTGGGGTTGCGGATGCCGCTCGCCTCCGGCTTCGGGGGGCATCACTCGCGTCAAAGTGGTTGATGTCGTCTCGCGGCTGCGGGCCGTGGGTGACTGATCGCGCCCACGCGGCGGAGCCGCATATCGATACAGCCCCGCGCCCCTGACTCTGCTGCGGCTCAGCTGGGCAGCAGGTTGCCCCGTCTCGACAGCAGGAACTTCTTGAAGGCCGCCACCGGGGGTGTGTCCGGGTGGCCGTCGAGCCAGGCCACGCCGATCTCGC
The DNA here is from genome assembly GCF_042802995.1 of Streptomyces sp. NPDC057438. Lineage (NCBI taxonomy): Bacteria > Bacillati > Actinomycetota > Actinomycetes > Kitasatosporales > Streptomycetaceae > Streptomyces > Streptomyces sp. NPDC057438. Next base: position 91,773 of record NZ_JBHVDD010000022.1, on the reverse strand, counting down.
GGGCCGCTCTCGGGGCGGTGACCGTCAGCTCGACGACTCCCGGCCGGGGGACGGCCGGAGGGGGCAGGAGCGCCACGCCCAGGCCCGCGGCCACCAGCCCTCGTAGCGTCTCCGCCTCCTCTCCCTCGAAAGCGATGCGCGGTTTGAAGCCGGCCGCCTCGCAGAGGTCGTCGGTGATGCGGCGCATGCCGTAGCCGGGCTCCAGGGTGACGAAGGTTTCGTCGGCGGCCTCGGAGAGGCGGACACGTTTGCGGGCGGCGAGGCGGTGGTCGGCCGGGACGACGAGCCGGAGCTTCTGTTCGTCGAGGCGGCGGGCCACCAGGTCGGGGGCGTCCGGGACGGGGGACGTGAGACAGAGATCGAGTTCGCCCGCGCGCAGGCGTTCGAGCATCGCCTCGCCGTAGTTCTGGACGAGGCTGAAGCGGACCCGGGGGTGCTCGGCACGGAAGGCCTGCAGCAGGCCCGGCACGGTCTCGGCGCCCATGGTGTGCAGAAAGCCGAAGGCGACCTTGCCGGTGGCGGGGTCGGCGTCCGCGCGGACCTCGTCGGCGGCGCGCTCGATCTCGGCGAGGGCTCGCTCGACGGAGGCGTGGAAGGTGCGCCCGGCGTGGGTGAGGGAGACCGTGCGCCCCCGGCGGGCGAACAGGTCCACGCCCAGGTCCTGTTCGAGGCGGACCATCGCCCGGGACAGCGTCGACTGCGGGACACGCATCTCGCGCGCGGCCCTGGTGACGTGTTCGGTGCGGGCGACCCCGGCGAAGTAGGCGAGGCGGGGGGCGAGCCTCAGGACGATGTCCTCGATGCTCTCGATGTCTTCTGTGTCACCGGACGGTGACAGGCGCGGCTCTGACCTCTGCTGATGCATCACGGGAACGATTATGGGGGTTCCATGCATTGGACGGATGAGCGGCGGCGTCCGTAGTTTCGAAGCATGCCTTCCGCAAGTACCGGGGCGTCCACCACCGTGGGCGCCGCCTCAGCCGTGGCCCCCACCGCCTCCTCCCCGTCCGCCGCCGACACCCGAGTGGCCCCGGGCGGGCCCGGCTACCGCCGGATGAGCCTGGCGCTGTTCCTCGCGGGCGTCGCGACCTTCGCCCTGCTGTACTCCACGCAGGCCCTGCTGCCGCTGATCTCGGACGGCTTCGGGAGCACGGCGAGCGCGGCGAGCTGGACGGTGTCGGCGGCGACCGGGGCGCTGGCCCTGTTCGTCCTGCCGATGAGCGCGCTGTCCGAGCGGTTCGGGCGGCGCACGGTGATGACTGCGTCGCTGGTGGTCGCGGTGACGGTCGGGCTGCTGATCCCCTTCGCGCCCTCGCTGGGCGCCCTGGTGGTGCTGCGGGCCGTGCAGGGTGCGGCGCTGGCCGGGGTGCCGGCCTCCGCTACCGCGTACCTCGCCGAGGAGGTCCGGCCCCGGGCCCTCATCACGGCGATCGGTCTCTTCGTCGCCGGCAACAGCGTCGGCGGGATGAGCGGCCGTGTGGTCACCGGATGGGTCGCGCAGGAGTGGGGCTGGCGGGTCGCGCTCGGCGTGCTCGGGGTGATCGCCGTGGGCTGCGCGGTCGCCTTCCGGCTGCTGCTTCCCGCGCCGAGGCACTTCGTGGCGGGGTCGCTGCGCCCGGCGGTGCTGGCCCGCACGGTCCGCGCCCACCTCTCCAACCCGCTGCTGCGGCGGCTGTACGCCATCGGCGCCCTGTTCATGACGGTCTTCGGCGGCGTCTACACGGTCATCGGCTACCGCCTCGCCGGGGAACCCTTCTCGCTGCCCCAGGGCATCATCGGCTCGATCTTCCTGGTCTACCTGGTGGGCACGGTGTCGGCGTCGACCGCCGGGAAGTTGGTCGGCCGCCTGGGCCGGCGTGGTGCCCTCTACCTGGCGGGTGCCACGACGGCCGCCGGACTGCTGGTCTCGCTGTCCGACTCCCTCCCGGTGGTGCTGCTGGGGCTGGTCCTCATCACCGCCGGCTTCTTCGCGGGCCACGCCGCCGCGTCGTCGGCGGTCAGCCACACCGCGAAGGAGGGCCGCGCCCAGGCTTCGGCGCTCTACCAGTCCGCGTACTACGTGGGCTCCAGCGCGGGCAGCACGCTGGGTGCGATCGCCTTCCACGCGGGAGGCTGGGGCGGCACGGTCGTCCTGGGCCTGCTGGCCGTGCTGGGGGTCGTGGGCATCACGGTGGCGGGCACCCGCGCGGCCCGCGCCCGGCGCGCCCTGACCCCGGCCTGCTGATCCGTCGGCGGCCCCGCGGCACCCCGCAGCGGTTCCCGCGAATGGCTCCCGACCCTTGTGACCTGCCCCTTCCGCCCTTCCCCAGGCCATTGTCAGTGGGCTGCGGTAGCTTCCGAGGTGTTGGTACGCACAGGGATGCCACAGGGGTGGGTTGGCCATGGGTGACGGTACGGCGACGGCGACGGCGGAGCTCGATGTCCGGTTGGAGAAGCACCGGGTCGAGCTGACCGGGTACTGCTATCGGATGCTGGGCTCGTCCTTCGAGGCGGAGGACGCCGTGCAGGACACGATGATCCGCGCCTGGCGCAGCTACGAGAAGTTCGAGGGCCGGTCGTCGCTGCGGTCCTGGCTGTACCGGATCGCCACGAACGTGTGCCTGGACATGCTGACCGCGGGGAACAAGAGGGCCCGGCCCATGGATCTCACCGATGCGACGCCCCTGGCCCAGGCCGCCCTCTCCCCCCGGCCCGACAACACCTGGCTGGAGCCCGTGCCGGACGCCCGGGTGCTGCCGACGACCGACGACCCGGCGGAGGCCGCCGTGGCGAAGGAGTCGGTGCGGCTGGCGTTCGTCGCCGCGCTGCAGAAGCTGCCGTCGAAGCAGCGGGCCGTGCTCATCCTGCGTGAGGTACTGGCCTGGAAGGCGAGCGAGGTCGCCGAGCTGCTCGACACCTCCGTCGCCTCGGTGAACAGCGCCCTCCAGCGGGCCCGCGCGACCCTCGCCGAGGGCGGGCAGGCCGCCGCCGACGTCTCCGACCCGCTGGACGAGGAGCAGCAGAAGCTGCTGGACCGCTATGTGGCCGCCTTCGAGGGGTACGACATGGCGGCGCTGACGGCCCTGCTGCACGAGGACGCGGTCATGACGATGCCGCCGTTCGACCTCTGGCTGACCGGCACGGGCGACATCACCGGCTTCATGACGACGCTCGGCGCGGCCTGCGCAGGCTCACACCTGGTACCCGTCGCGGTGAACGGCCTGCCGGGCTTCGCGCAGTACAAGCCGGACCCGGACAGCGGCGGGTTCACCGCCTGGGCGGTGCAGGCGCTGGAGATCTCAGAGGGCCGGATCGCCGGATTCCACTGCTTCCTGGACACCGCCCGCTGGTTCCCCCTCTTCGGCCTCCCCCTCCACCTCGAAGGCAAGCCCGACCAGCCGCAGTAGCGCGCGCAGCGCGGGGGCGGGGTCCCGTAGGCGTATCCGGCCCCCGGCCCGCCGTGCGGCGAGCTGCATCCGGGCCAGGGCGTCGACGGCGGCCAGGCCCGGCGGGCCGATACCGGCGACGTCGCACACCACGGTCCCGCCCCCGGTCTTCTCCAGTCGCGCGCGTACCTCGGCACAGAGCCGAGGCACCTCGTCCCGGGTGAGAGGGCCTGGCAGCACGAGTACGGCGGGTGTCGTCGCGTCCACGATCGGTAGACCGGGGAGAGCCCCGGAACTCATCGCGGAGGCGACGACACCCGCCGTGGCCTGCCCTGATCCGTCGGGCGCGGTCGCCTCAGGCGATGCGGTCCAGCACGATCGGCCTCGGCTCGTACGCGGTGCCGGGGGCGCCGATGTCGTACGAGCCCGCGACGGCGTCCAGGGCGTAGTCGAAGCGCTCGGGCGTGTCGGTGTGCAGGGTCAGCAGGGGCTGGCCCTCGGTGACCGTGTCGCCGGGCTTGGCGTGCAGCTCGACGCCCGCGGCGGCCTGCACCGGGTCCTCCTTGCGGGCGCGACCGGCACCGAGGCGCCAGGCGGCGATGCCGATGTCGTAGGCGTCGAGGCGGGTCAGGACGCCGGAGGCGGTCGCCGTCACCACGTGCTGCTCGCGCGAGGTCGGGAGCGGGGCGTCGGGGTCGCCGCCCTGGGCCGCGATCATGCGGCGCCAGGCGTCCATCGCCGAGCCGTCGGCCAGCGCCTTCGCCGGGTCGGCGTCCTTCACGCCGGCCGCGTCGAGCATCTCGCGGGCCAGGGCGACGGTGAGTTCGACGACGTCCGCCGGGCCGCCGCCCGCGAGGACCTCGACCGACTCGCGGACCTCCAGGGCGTTGCCCGCCGTCAGGCCCAGCGGGGTCGACATGTCCGTCAGCAGGGCGACGGTCTTCACGCCGTGGTCGGTGCCGAGGCCCACCATCGTGGAGGCCAGCTCGCGGGCGTCCTCCAGGGTCTTCATGAAGGCGCCCGTGCCCACCTTCACGTCCAGGACCAGCGAGCCGGTGCCCTCGGCGATCTTCTTGGACATGATGGAGGAGGCGATCAGGGGGATCGCCTCGACCGTGCCCGTGACGTCACGGAGCGCGTAGAGCTTCTTGTCCGCCGGGGCCAGGCCGTCGCCCGCCGCGCAGATGACCGCGCCGACCTCGTCCAGGACGTTCAGCATCTCCTCGTTGGAGAGCAGGGCGCGCCAGCCGGGGATGGACTCCAGCTTGTCGAGGGTGCCGCCGGTGTGGCCGAGGCCGCGGCCCGACAGCTGGGGGACGGCCGCGCCGCAGGCCGCCACCAGGGGGGCGAGCGGGAGGGTGATCTTGTCGCCGACGCCGCCCGTGGAGTGCTTGTCGGCGGTGGGGCGGGACAGGGACGAGAAGTCCATGCGCTCGCCGGAGGCGATCATCGCGGCGGTCCAGCGGGCGATCTCCCGGCGGTCCATGCCGTTGAGGAGGATCGCCATGTTGAGGGCGGCCATCTGGTAGTCGGCGACCTCGCCGCGGGTGTACGCGTCGATGACCCAGTCGATCTGCTCGTCGCTGAGTGCGCCGCGGTCCCGCTTGGTGCGGATGACCGAGATGGCATCCATGGACAGCTTCGTCATGGCTTTCCTTCCGAGGTTCTGCAGAAAGTGTGCGGCCCCCCTGAGCAACTCAGGGGGGCCGCACAGGAGTTACTTGGTGAGATGGTCCGGGCCGAACGCCTGGGGGAGCATCTCCGAGAGCGGCAGGATGCCCGCCGGGGTCTCCAGCAGTAGGTCCGGGCCGCCGAACTCGTAGAGCAGCTGCCGGCAGCGGCCGCACGGGACGAGGATGTCGCCCTTGCCGTCCACGCAGGTGAAGTGGGTGAGACGGCCGCCGCCGCTGTTCTGCAGCTCCGAGACCAGCCCGCACTCCGCGCACAGGCCGAGGCCGTAACTGGCGTTCTCGACGTTGCAGCCGGAGACGATCCGGCCGTCGTCGACGAGGGCGGCCACGCCGACCGGGTAGCCGGAGTACGGGGCGTACGCCCGGGACATGGCGTCCCGGGCCACCGTGCGCAGCCCGGCCCAGTCGACGGCGGTCACTTGCCCTGTCCCTTCCGGTACGGCAGGCCGTCCGCCTTCGGCATGCGCAGCCGCTGGGCCGAGAGCGCGAGGACGATCAGGGTGATGACGTACGGCGTGGCGGCGACGACCTGGTTCGGGACCTCGTTGGTGGTCGCGTACCAGGTGTAGACGAGGGCGCCCACCACGAAGGTGATCGCGGCCGGGACGTACTTCTTGCGGACGGCCTGCCAGATCGCGCCGATGACCAGGAGCAGGGCGCCGAGCAGCAGCAGGGCGTGGACGTTCTCGGAGCCGCCGCGCAGGTTGAGGCTGTCGGTGTAGCCGAAGAGGCCGGCGCCGAGGGCGAGACCGCCCGGCATCCAGTTGCCGAAGATCATCGCGGCGAGACCGATGAAGCCGCGGCCGCTGGTCTGGCCCTCCAGGTAGAAGGGGTTGGCGACGATGGAGAGGAAGGCTCCACCGAGGCCGGCCAGACCGCCGGAGATGATCACGGCGAGGTACTTGTACGTGTAGACGTTGACGCCGAGGGACTCGGCGGCGATCGGGTTCTCGCCGCAGGAGCGCAGCCGCAGGCCGAAGGCACTGCGCCACAGGATCCACCAGGTGGCGGGGATCAGGGCGACGGCGACGAGGGTCAGCCACGAGACGTTGGTGACCAGACCGCCGAGCAGGCCGGCGAGGTCCGAGATGAAGAACCAGCCCTTGGAGTTGAGTTCCGTCAGCGCGTCCGACAGTCCGGGGATGGTGAAGTCGCCGATGGACTCGACCGGCGGGGACTGCTTGGCGGAGCCGCCCTGGTGGCCCTCGAAGGCGAGGGGCGCGAGGTAGCGGGTGGCGCCGAGGGCGAGGATGTTGATGGCCACACCGGAGACGATGTGGTTGACGTTGAAGGTGACGGTGACGAAGGCGTGCAGCAGACCGCCGATGCAGCCGCCGATGATGCCGACCAGGACACCGGTCCACGGGCCCCACTGGAAGCCGGCCCAGGCGCCGAACCAGGTGCCGAGGATCATCATGCCTTCGAGGCCGATGTTGACGACGCCCGCGCGTTCGGCCCACAGGCCGCCGAGACCGGCGAGGCCGATCGGGACGGCCAGTTCCAGCGCGGTGGACATCTGGCTGACGTTGGTGATGCCGTCGGCGCCGGTGATGATGCGGACGATCGAGGTGAGTGCGAGGACGCCGGCGATGACCAGCAGCAGGACGGGCAGCGACAGCTTGCGTCCGGTCGGGGCGGCCGGCTGCAGCGAGGGCTGGTTGACGTCGGTCGCGGTGGTGCTCGTGGTCATCGGCCCGCCACCTCCTTCTTGACGTTGTTGTTGTCGGAGGCGTCCGCGCCCAGGACGTGGCCCGCGGCCAGCTCGGCGCCGACCCGGCGCTGCTGACGGCGCAGGCCCCACTCGCGCACGGTCTCGTAGGAGACGACGACCGAGAGCACGATCAGGCCCTGCATGATGACCGCGATCTCCTTGTCGTAGCCGTGGAAGTCCAGCTCCGGGGACGCCTTGTCGAGCCAGGCCCACAGCAGGGCGGCGAAGGCGATGCCGACGGGGCTGTTGCGGCCGAGGAGGGCGATGCCGATGCCCAGGAAGCCGATCCCGGTGGGGAAGTTCAGGCTGTACGTGTGGGTGTCGCCGAGCAGGATCGGCAGGCCCGCGAGGCCCGCGACACCGCCGGAGATCAGCATGGCCGTGAGGACCATGCGCTTGGGGTCGACACCGCTGGCCGTCGCGGCCGACTCCGAGGCGCCGGAGGCGCGCAGGTCGAAGCCGAAGCGGGTGCGGTTGATGACGATCCAGTAGCCGACGCCGAGCAGGACGGCGAGCAGCACCAGGCCGTAGATCTCGCCGGCCGCGCCCATGTCGATGCCGGGGACCCAGCCGGACTCGGCCATCTCACCGGTGGTGTTGTTGTTGCCGACCTTGACGCCGAAGACGTTCGGCAGCCAGAGGTAGCCGATGACGGAGGTGGCGATCGCGTTCAGCATGATCGACGCGACGACCTCGCTGACGCCCCGGGTGACCTTGAGGACACCGACGATGCCGGCCCAGAAGGCGCCCGTGAGGATCGCCGTGAGCATCAGCAGCGGGATCTGCAGGGCCGCGGGCAGGTCGACGTGGGCGCCGACGATCGCGGCCATCATGGCGCCGAGCAGGTACTGGCCGTCGACACCGATGTTGAACAGGTTCATCCGGAAGCCGATGGCCACCGCGAGGGCCGCGACGTAGTACAGCGAGGCCTGGTTGATGATCCGGACCTGGATGTCGGAGAACGTGGCCTGCTCGAACATGATCGTGAACGGCTCGACCGGGTTCTTGCCGGAGGCGAGCAGCACGATCGCGGTCAGCACGAAGGCCACGGCCAGCGCGAGGACCGGTCCGGCCACCGCGAGGAGCACGCGCTCCTTGTCGAACTTCTTCATCAGCGGGCCTCGTCTTCCTCGGACCCGGACGTGTCCGCCGAGGTCTCGGGGGTCTCTTCGTGTGCGAGGTGGCCGGTGGCGGCACCGGTCATGGCCGAGCCCAGCTCCTCGGGGGTGATGGTGGCGGGGTCGGCGTCGGCGACCAGCTTGCCGTTGTAGATCACCCGGAGCGTGTCGGACAGGCCGATCAGCTCGTCCAGGTCGGCGGAGATCAGCAGGACGGCCAGGCCCTCGCGGCGGGCCTCGCGGATCTGGTCCCAGATCTGGGCCTGCGCGCCGACGTCCACACCGCGGGTGGGGTGGGCGGCGATCAGGAACCGCGGCTTGTGGCTCATCTCGCGGCCGACGATCAGCTTCTGCTGGTTGCCGCCGGAGAGGGAGGCGGCGGTGACGTCGATGCCGGGGGTGCGGACGTCGTACTCGGCGACGATCCGGCGGGTGTCCTCCTGGGCGGCCTTCGGGTCGAGCCAGACGCCCTTGGCGTTGGGCCGCTCGGTCACATGGCCGAGGATACGGTTCTCCCAGAGGGGTGCCTCCAGCAGCAGACCGTGCCGGTGGCGGTCCTCGGGGATGTAGCCGATGCCCTGTTCACGGCGCCTGCGGGTGGGCCAGGCGGTGATCTCGTCCTCGGCGAGCGCGATCGTGCCCGAGTCGGCGGACTTCAGGCCGATCAGCGCGTCGACCAGCTCGGTCTGGCCGTTGCCCTCGACACCGGCCAGGCCCAGGACCTCGCCCGCGTGGATGGTGAAGGTGATGTCGTCGAGCAGGGCCTTGCCGCCGACGGCCTCCAGACGGAGGTCCTTGACGGTGAGGACGGGACGGTCGGTGACCGTGGACTCGGCCGTCTCGGGGGTGGGCAGCTCGCTGCCGACCATCAGCTCGGCGAGCTGGCGCGGGGTGGTCTCGGCGGGGACGGCCGTACCGACGGTCGTGCCGCGCCGGATGACGGTGATCTCGTCGGCGACGGAGAGCACCTCGCCCAGCTTGTGCGAGATGAAGATGACCGCCAGGCCCTGTGCCTTGAGTTCGCGCAGGTTGGCGAAGAGGGAGTCGACCTCCTGGGGCACCAGGACGGCGGTGGGCTCGTCCAGGATCAGGGTGCGGGCGCCGCGGTAGAGGACCTTGAGGATCTCCACGCGCTGGCGCTCGGCGACGCCCAGCTCCTCGACCAGGACGTCCGGGCGCACGCCGAAGCCGTAGCGCTCGGAGATCTCCTTGATCTTGCGGCGGGCCTTGGCGCCGATGCCGTACAGCTTCTCGCTGCCGAGGACCACGTTCTCCAGGACCGTGAGGTTGTCGGCGAGCATGAAGTGCTGGTGGACCATGCCGATGCCACGGGTGATGGCGTCGGCCGGGGACGAGAACGAGACCTGCTCGCCGTCGACCGCGATGGTGCCCTCGTCCGGCTTCTGCATGCCGTAGAGGATCTTCATCAGGGTCGACTTGCCGGCGCCGTTCTCCCCGACGAGGGCGTGGACGGTGCCCTTGCGCACGGTGAGGTGGATGTCGTGGTTGGCCACGACGCCGGGGAATCGCTTGGTGATCCCGGCGAGTTCGACGGCGGTCACCTGACCGTTGACCGCCACGTCGGCCGGAGGGCTGCTGGACGCGTTGATGGCGCACTCTCCTGGGAAAGGGGGTCGTCTACGCGCGTAGCGCCCCTACGGCATCGGAAGCGGGCGACACGCCCGAGCGGTGCCGGGGGAACCGGGGCGAGACACCCCGGTTCCCCCGGGGCCGCTCGGACAACGGGGCACAGGGAGCGACACTCCCCGTACCCCGTCGAGCGCGCGTAACCCCGCGGTTACTGGAGACTCCGGAGGTGCCTGAACACCACCGGAGCCGTGCGACTGCTCGTGGTACAGCCGGCTCAGCCGGTCTTGACCTTGATCTCGCCGCTGATGATCTTCTCCTTGGCCGTGGCGATGGCCTCCTGGAGCTCGGTGTCGCTCGTGAACTTCGGGTGGGAGTCGGCGAGGCCGACCTCGCCGGTCTTCAGATCGCCCCTGACGATACCGGTCCCGGGCTTGCCGTCCTCGACCGACTTCGCCAGGTTGTACACCGCCTTGGCGACGTCCTTCGTCGCCGAGGTCAGGATGGAGTCCTTGTACTTCGCGAGGGCCTCCTGCCGGTACTGGTCGGAGTCGACGCCGATCGCCCAGATCTTGTTCGCGGCGGCGGCCTCGATCACACCCTGGCCGGACAGACCGGCCGCCGCGTAGACGACGTCGGCCTTCTTCTCGATCTGGCCCTCGGCGGCCGTCTTGCCCTTGTCGGGGCTGGAGAAGCCGCCCTCCTCGGCCGTCTGGGTGAGGTACTGGGTCAGCACCTTGACCTTGGGGTCGGTGTCCTTGACACCCTGCGCGAAGCCCGCCTGGAACTTGTGGATCAGCGGGATGTCCACGCCGCCCACGAAGCCGACGGTGTTCGTCTTCGTGGTCTTGGCCGCGGCGACACCGGCGAGGTACGAGGCCTGCTCCTCGGAGAAGACCAGGTCCGCGACGTTGTCCAGCTGGACCGTGGAGTCGTCCACGATGCCGAAGGTGGTCTCCGGGAACTGCTCGGCGGCGGCCTTCACGGCCGTCGCGTACGCGTAACCCACACCGACGACCGGGTTGTAGCCCTGCTTGGCCAGGGAGACAAGGCGCTGCTCCTTGTCCGCGTCCGTCTCGCCCTCGGTGGGCTCGATGTCCTGGGTGTCGTACCCGAACTCCTTCTTCGCCTTCTCCAGGCCCGCGAACGCGGCGTCGTTGAAGGACTGGTCGCCCTTGCCGCCGACGTCGTAGGCGATCGCGAGGCCCTTGTCGCCCTTGGCGTCGGCGGAGGACGAGGCGTCCGTCGACGTACCGCCGCAGGCGGAGAGGGCGAGGGCGAGGGAGGCGGTCGCTGCGCCTGCGACCGCGAGGCGGGAAACCCGGCGCATGTGTGGTGCTCCTGTCGTACAGCGCCGGGGGGTACTGCTCAGTGGTGCTTCACAGCATCGGCGCCTTATATGGCTTTCGCCGCAGAGTAACGCGCGTAGACCCTTGGGGTGAAGCCTGGGGGACCACGTTGTTATGGGGCCGTGTTCCAAGGGTGTGCGGGGGTGGTTGGGGGTGTTGGGGGCCAAGTGTCGGGTGCGGGCGCATCGTGGCTGGTCGCGCAGTTCCCCGCGCCCCTTTCGGGGCTGCCCCCGGACCGCGCGCCGGGAAAACGCGCAGCGGGCGGGTGCACAAGCACACCCGCCCGCTGCCGGCGTTCGTCGCGGATCGGACCTACTCGGTCTTCACCTTGATGGAGCCGTCGATGATGCCTTCCTTGGCCTTGGCGACCGCGTCGGTCAGGCCGGCGATCTCCGCCATCTTCGGGTTGGAGTCGGCCAGGCCGACGCCGTCCACCTTGAGGTCGAAGGTCTGGACACCGGTGAGCGGCTTGCCGTCCTCGACCGACTTGGCGAGGGCGTAGACCGCGCCGCCGACGTCCTTCAGGGCGGAGGTCAGGATGTAGTCCTTGTACTTCGCGAGGGCTGCCTGGTTGTACTGGTCGGAGTCGACACCGATCGCCCAGACCTTGGCCGCGGCAGCGGCCTCGATGACACCCTGGCCGGAGAGACCGGCGGCCGCGTAGAGCACGTCCGCCTTCTTCTCGATCTGGCCCTCGGCGGCGGCCTTGCCCTTGTCGGGGCTGGAGAAGCCGCCCTCTTCGGCCGTCTGGGTCAGGTACTGCGAGAGGACCTTGACCTTGCCGCCGCTGGTGTCCTCGACGCCCTGCTTGTAGCCGGCCTCGAACTTGTGGATCAGCGGGATGTCCACGCCGCCCACGAAGCCCACGGTGTTCGTCTTGGTGGCCTTGGCGGCCGCGACGCCGGCGAGGTACGAGGCCTCCTGCTCGGCGAAGACCAGGGACGCCACGTTGTCACCCTCGACGACCGAGTCGACGATGCCGAAGGTGGTCTTCGGGAACTGCTTGGAGGCGGCCTCCATCGCGGGACCGTAGGCGAAGCCGACGCCGATGACCGGGTTGTAGCCCTGCTTGGCCAGGGACTCCAGACGCTGCTGCTTGTCGGCGTCCGTCTCGCCCTCGGTGGGCTCGATGTCCTCGGTCTTGTACCCGAATTCCTTCTGAGCCTTCTCCAGGCCCGCGAACGCGGCGTCGTTGAAGGACTGGTCGCCCTTGCCGCCGATGTCGTACGCGATCGCGAGACCCTTTTCGCCCTTGCTGGTCTCGCCGCCGTTGCTGCTGCTCTCGCTGCTGGTACCACCACAGGCCGTGGCGGCGAGCGCCAGCGACGCGACCCCCACCGCGACGCGGGTCAGTTTGGAAATCCGACGCATCTTGAAGTTCCCCATCTTCTGCAAAGCCCCGCGACCGGGTGCTCAGTTCGGCGCACATTAACGCGCGTAGACCCTCCTGGGAACGGGGTTTCGACTGGCCGTTATCCATTCGTGCCGGTGGCCGTTACGTCCTCGTGAACCATGGGATCGAAAGGGATCTCCTGGACACTGCGCCTCTCCCGCCCCTCGCGTTCCGTGTACGGGGGACGACTTCAGCGTGACGGTGCGCGCTCCGTACGGTGGTCGTACGGTCACGCGCACCAGGCTGCCGCGAGGGTGGGCGGGGCGCAACCGGAGCAGGCTCTAGAGGCCGGCGTGGTCGAGGGCGCGCATGCGGGCGTCGAGGAGGGCGGCCGCGGTGAAGAGTTCCACGCCCACGGTGATGGCGTGCTCGTCGGCGTCGAAGTCGCCCTGGTGGAGGTCGCGGACGGTGAGGTCGCCCGGACGGCGGACACCCAGCCGGGCCATGGCGCCGGGGACGTGCTCCAGGTACCAGGAGAAGTCCTCGCCGCCGAGGCTCTGCTCGGTGTCCTCGACGGACTTGGCACCCCGGCGGGCGACCATCGAGTCGTGCAGCAGTTCGGTGACGACGGGGTCGTTGACGACCGGCGGGACGCCCCGGATGTAGTTGATCTCGGGCTTGGCGCGGTGCATGACCGCGACCTCCTGGACCGCCTCGTGGATCAGGTCGGGGGCCTGCCGCCAGGCGTTGATGTCCAGGCAGCGGACGGTGCCGGAGAGCTCCGCGTGCTGCGGGATGACGTTCGGCGCGTGGCCCGACTCGATGCGGCCCCAGGTCACGACGAGCCCGGCACGGGCGTCGAAACGGCGGGCGACCAGCGCGGGCACGTCCGTGACGACGCGGGCGGCGGCGGTGACGAGGTCGGTGGTCAGGTGGGGGCGCGCGGTGTGGCCGCCCGGCCCGTCCAGGGACAGCTCCAGCCGGTCGCACGCGGAGGTGATGGGGCCGTGGCGCAGGCCGATGCAGCCGGCGTCGACCCTCGGGTCGCAGTGCACGGCGATGATGCGGCCGACGCCGTCGAGTGCGCCGGTCCTGATGACGTCGGCGGCGCCGCCGGGCAGGACCTCCTCGGCGGGCTGGAAGATCAGCCGGACGGGGCGGGGCAGCTGCCCCCTGCGGTGCAGGTCGGCCAGCACGAGGCCGGCGCCGAGGACGACGGTGGTGTGCACGTCGTGGCCGCAGGCGTGGGCGCGGTCGGGGACGGTGGAGCGGTAGTCGCAGTCCACCTTGGTGTCCGGGATGGGGAGGGCGTCGATGTCGGCGCGCAGCGCGAGCGCGGAGCTGTCGGCGCCGTTCCAGTCCCCGATGTCACAGATGAGTCCGGTGCCGCTGTCGAGCACGCGCGGGCTGAGACCGGCCTTCTCCAGGCGGGCCTTGATCGCGGCGGTCGTGCGGAACTCCTGGTTGCCGAGCTCCGGGTGCATGTGCAAGTCGCGGCGGAAGGCGACGAGTTCGGCACGCAGGGCTTCCGGCAACGTACCGGGGAGCGATGTTTCGGCTTCCCCCGGCAGATCTGCCTCGGACTCTCGGGACATCAGTTGGTTCACCCTCTGAAGGGTAGGGCGATCGGGCGACCTTCTCACCCTCGATCAACAAAAAATCAGCCCGTGAGGGGAAGATTTCCGGTCGCACGACGCATACGTATTGGCAGGGGTGGGTATACCCGGCCGCCTCTTCGCGGGCGGGCTGACCTCGGAGAAGAAAGCGCCGGGGTTGCCCGCGAATCCCTCTGTCCAAACGTCCGGGGGTGCCCGGACGATTCCCACACTCCACGGATACCACGTCCGGCCCACCGCACTGTCCCGGAACCATCACCGCCGCGTGATGGTTCGGCCACGACATGTGTGCGACGAGGTGGGTGGGGAGACGGCGTGACGGCACCGCAGAAGGGCTTTGGCCTGCGGCTGCGGGGGTGAGGCGTGGGGTCACGGAGGTGGGGCGCGGGAGGGTGGCGCGGGGGTGGCAGTGGTGACAGGGATCACGGGGTGATAGGGCGGCGCGAGGGTGATGCGGGGGCGCGCAGCGCTTTCGGGGGCGCCGCCTCGGATCCCCGTGCCCCGTACGCGGCGGGGTCCCGGCCCGACCGTGGATCAGGAGGGCCGTGGTGCGCGGGCGTGGATCAGGAGGACCGTGGTGATCGTGGCTGTCAGGGCGGCGAGGGCTGCCAGGGCCGGGACGAGGGCGACCAGAGGGCCTGCCGCCAGGCAGAGGGTGCCGCCAGGCAGAGGGTGCCGCCGGTGAGCAGGGCCGGGGCGCGGCGGCCCGTGGTGCGGAGCAGGATCGCGGCGGAGCCCGGCAGGAACAGGCCCGTACCGCCCGCCAGGGCCCAGGCGGGCAGGTCGCGCAGGGGCTCGGCCAGGCCGTAGTGGTCCGTGTCGGCGACCTGGTGCAGGGTCGTCTTCAGGCCGAGGGCGGTGATGACGACGCCGGCCACCAGCGGGCGGTGCAGGAAGGTGTACGCGTCGCGGGCCAGGATCGTACGGTCGTCGCCGGTCAGTTCGGCCGGACGGTGTTCGGCCGGCTCGCTCGTCCGCCGTGGGCGTGAGCCGCGCGCGTTCGCCGTGTGTCGTCACCGCTCCCCCTTCGGGGGCGGCGCCTCGCCTCCCCCGGCCAGGCGGCACGAAGGCACGGACCGACGGGGGAAGCGACAGCTCCGGATACGCCCGGAGGGGAACCGCTCAGACCGGCACGACCGACGTCAGCCGGTGGACGTCCCGCGCCGTGCCGGTGACCCCGGACAGGAAGCCCTGGGCGCGCGGGGAGGCGTTCTCCGTCAGCCAGCTCGGGTCGATGTCGCAGACCGCCACGCGTACGTCCGTACCGGCGAGCGCGAGCGGCAGGGTGTGGACCACCGTCGAGGGGAAGCTGAGGATCGTCCGGCCGATGGGGCCCCGGCGGGCGATGAGTTCGAGGGGGAGGTCGGGGCGCATGATCTCCAGGCCCGTCGCCGCGGCGAGGGTGTGCAGTTTCTCGGCGCTCTCGCGGCGGTGGGCGAAGTAGCGGGTGGCGCCGTGGGCGGTGGCGAGGGAGCGGACGGCTTCGAGATAGCGGTCGCCGTCCACCACGCCGGTCTCCACGAGGGACGTGCCCACGAGGTCGGCGCCCTTGGTGATGCGGGGCGGGCCGAAGCGGGCCCGGGTCCAGGCGAAGTCGTTGGCGGTGACGAAGACGCCCTCGGGGGTCTCGTCGATCGGCATCGAGGAGAAGACCTCGACGCGTCTGCCGGCGGCCGGGGTGAGGCGTTTGCGGGCCTTGGCGGAGACCGGGGCGAAGATCAGGTCACGGGGTCCGGGGCGGCCGCCCTTGCGGTGCCAGCGCACGAGGCGTTCGCCGCGGGCCAGCTGGGAGACGAACTCCATGGTCGCGGTGCCGTCGTCGACGACGACGACGTCCCGCGCCCGGGTGATGGTCAGCAGGAGCTGCACGTACCGGGAGAAGGGGTCGCCCAGCACGATGCGGCTCGCGGCGCGCAGCAGCGGGGCGAGGCCGCCGATGGTGCGGAAGGGGGCGGCGGTGCCGCCGCGCGCCTCCTCCCAGCGCACGTCGTGGCCCTCGTCCCGGGCCAGCTCCGCCATCCGGCGCAGCTGGCCGCGGGTCATGGGGTCGTTGGGCGACAGCACCACGAGGGTGAGTCCCGCGCCGCCCCTTCGGAAGGGCCCCACGCCGGGGTCCTCGGGGGTGCCTAGGGCGTGGGCGTGCGCCCACTCCAGCACGTTGAGCAGCTGTACCGGGCTCTCGACGAAGGCGAGAGTGTGGGGGCCGGCGGTTCCGGCGCGGGGGCTCATCGACGTACGACCGTCCCGTAGTGAGGGAGACCCGTGGTCAGGGTGGGAAGGTGGCTCAGACCGCGACCGGCTCGCCCGCCGCCGCCGCGATCTCCGCCTCGGCGACGACGCCGGAGACACGGCGCAGCTTCTTCATGGGGCCCAGCTCGGACTCGTAGACCTTCTTGACGCCGTCGCCGAGGGAGGCCTCGATGGTGCGGATGTCGCGGACGAGGCGGGTGAGTCCGCCCGGCTCGACGGAGGCGGCCTGGTCGGAGCCCCACATCGCGCGGTCGAGGGTGATGTGGCGCTCCACGAAGGTGGCGCCGAGGGCGACGGCCGCGAGGGTGGTCTGCAGGCCCGTCTCGTGGCCGGAGTAGCCGATCGGGACGTTGGGGTACTCGGCCTGGAGGGTGTTGATGACGCGGAGGTTCAGTTCCTCCGCCTTGGCCGGGTAGGTCGAGGTGGCGTGGCAGAGCAGGATGTTGTCGCTGCCCAGGACCTCGACGGCGTGGCGGATCTGCTTCGGGGTCGACATGCCGGTGGAGAGGATGACCGTGCGGTTGGTGGAGCGCAGGGCGCGCAGCAGCTCGTCGTCGGTGAGGGAGGCGGAGGCCACCTTGTGGGCGGGGACGTCGAACTTCTCCAGGAAGGCGACGGCCTCGGTGTCCCACGGGGAGGCGAACCAGTCGATGCCCTTCTCCTTGGAGTACTCGTCGATCTGGCGGTACTCGTCCTCACCGAACTCCACGCGGTGGCGGTAGTCGATGTAGGTCATGCGGCCCCAGGGGGTGTCGCGCTCGATGTCCCACTGGTCGCGGGGGGTGCAGATCTCGGGGGTGCGCTTCTGGAACTTGACGGCGTCGCAGCCGGCCTCGGCGGCGGCGTCGATCAGCTTGAAGGCGTTCTCCAGCTCACCGTTGTGGTTGATGCCGATCTCGCCGACGACGTAGACGGGGTGGCCGGGTCCTGCGGTCTTCGAACCGAAGGTGCGCAGACGGGAGTTGGTGCTCATGACGGAGGATTTCCTTAACTGGTGAGGGAGTCGAGAGAGTCGAGGGAGGGGCCGAGGATCCAGCCGGCGATCTCCCGGATCGCGCCGTCACCACCGGGGACGGTGGTGACCGCGCGTGCGGCGCCGCGCACGACGTCGTGGGCGCTGCCGACCGCCACGGGCCAGCCCACGAGGGCGAAGCACGGGAGGTCGTTGACGTCGTTGCCGACGTAGAGCACGCGCTCCGGCGCGATGCCCTGCTCCTCGCACCACTGCTTCAGTGCGAGGTCTTTGCGGTCGATGCCGTGGAGCACCGGGAGCTTGAGCTTCCGGGCTCGGGCGGCGACGACCGGGTTCTGTTCCGAGGACAGGATCAGCATCTCCAGGCCGCTCCTGCGGAGGGCCGCGATGCCGAGTCCGTCGCCGCGGTGCACGGAGACGAACTCCCGTCCGTCGGAGTCGATCAGCACCCGGTCGTCGGTCTGGGTGCCGTCGAAGTCGAGGACCACGGCGTCGATGTCGTCGTGGGTGGGGAGGGCGCCGGGCCGGTGCGCGTCGAAGAGGGGCGCGAGGGCCTGGGCGCGGGCGAGGTCGTGCGGGTCGTCGATCTCCAGGACCCGCGCGGGGTCGGTGCGCACGAGCTCCGTCCGGCCGAAGAACCGGTGCTGGTACTTGCGCAGCCCGGCCGCGTCCATGGCGTAGGCGGCGCCGGTCTCCAGCAGGTCCTGCGGGCGGTCCTGGCGGCGGGGGCGGAAGGACTTGTCGTGGTTGACGCCGTGGCCTCCGGCAGTGGGGCCGGGGGTGAAGTGGGCGTCACCGGACGGGTCGTCGCCCGGCGCGGCGGTGGCGGCTGCGCCGGGGCGGGCGGTGCCGTACGCCGGGGGCGTGTGGCCGGCGGCCCGCACCTCGGGGCGGGTCTCGTCGGTCTCGCCGCCGTACGCGGGCGCCGGCGCGACGGCGGGGCGCGGGGCACCCTCTTCGGCCTGCACGCCGCCGGATGCCGCCAGGGGCTCGCGGTACGCCGGCGCGGGCCCTTGGTGGGCGGCCGCGGGTCCGTGGTGGGCGGCCGCGGCCTCTCCGTACCCGTTCGTGCCGTCCGCCGGCTCGTCCGTCGTGTCGCGCCAGACGAAGCCGTGGAACGGGGCGACGGTGAGCGCGGTGTCCGCGCCGTGCTCGACGAGGGCCCGGGCCACGCCGTCGATGTCCTCACGGAGGATGAACGGGCTGGTGCACTGGACGAGCAGGACGACGTCGACCGTGGCGCCGTGGAGGGCCTCGTGGGCGTCCAGGGCGTGCAGGACGGCCGCCTCGGAGGTGGCGGTGTCGCCGGCGATCGCGGCGGGGCGGAGCACGACCTCGGCGCCGGACTCGCGGGCGGCGGCGGCGATGGCGTGGTCGTCGGTGGAGACGACGACGTGCGTCACCAGCCGGGCGGCGAGGCACTCGCGGACCGCGCGGGTCACCAGCGGCACACCGCCGACGGGGGCGAGGTTCTTCGCGGGGACGCCCTTGGAGCCGCCGCGCGCGGGGATCACGGCGAGGACGCGGCGCGCGGAGGCCGCTCGGTCCGCTTCCGGGTGGGGCATGGGCTGTACTCCTTGCGCAGTGGACAGGTGGCGGCTCACAGCTCCCCCATCCGGCGGATGACGGGCGCGACGCGCTGCACTCCGTGGCGGTAGGCGCCGCGCGCCGCCCGGCGCACGATCTGCCGTACGGGCCCGGCCTGCCGGTCGGCGGCGGGTGCCCCGGGCAGCGGTGCGCCGTCGGGGCCGAGGTGGTGGCGGGCGAGGATGCCGGGGAGGTAGCCGGGCGCGGTGACGGGCGTGTAGTACGGCGCGAGCGGCGGCAGTTCGGGCCCGGCGACCAGCTTCGCGACGCGGGCCCGGGCCGCGTCGAAGGCGGTGGCGTACGAGCCTGCCCCCGAGTTCGTCCCGGAGGTGCCCCCGGCCATCACACCCTGCCGGGCCACCCACCGCGGGTCCGGCGCCGGCTCGTACCCGGCGTCGAGCTGGTCCCAGGAGGCGAGGCAGCCGGAGCCCACGAAGTGGTGGTTGCCGAGGGTCTCGCGGATGCCGAGGTCGGTGAGGACGACGGTGGGGATCCGGCGGTGCAGCGACTCCAGGGCGGCCGTGGAGCTGACGGTGACCAGCAGGTCGGTGGTGTCGAGGACCTCGCCCATGTTCCCGTAGGCGAGGCGGAAGTTGGCCGGCAGACCGCCGGGCAGCTTCTCCGCCAGCTTCTGGTAGGGCAGCTCCTCGATGTGCGTGGTGTGCTCGCCCGGTTTGGAGCGCAGCTTCAGCAGCACCTCACGGTCGGGGTGCAGCCGCGCGTGCCCGATCAGGCGGTTCAGCAGGTACGTACGGTCCCTGCGGTTGTCCGGGACGGACGGCTGCACGGCGAAGACGACCGTGTAGGGGCGCCGCTCCGCGGCCGGGTCATCGGCTCCGGTGTAGGGCCTGCCGCCGAGGAAGGGCAGCGCGACCTCGGTGACCGAGGAGGCGTCGGCGCCCACGCCCTCGTAGACCGCCCTGAACCGGTCCGCGTCCTGGCGGGAGTTGGCGAGGACGAGGTCCGCTCCGTGCCGCAGCAGCAGACCGTCGGCGAGCTTCTCGTAGACGACACCGACGTAACCGGTGACGACCACCGGCCGCTTCGTACGCCCGTCCCAGGCCCGGCGCAGGCCGTGCAGCATCGCCTGGACACCCCCGCCGACGAGGGAGAGCAGGACGATGTCGTACGCGGCCTCCTTCATGGCGCGCAGGAATTCGAGGCCGGTCACCTCGCGCAGGGAGTCGGAGCGGACGCCGACCTCCCGCAGCTGACGGGCCGTGGGAGTGGCCCGGCCGCGCAGGAGGAAGCCGTCCAGGCGGACCTCCGACGCCTCCGGAGCGAGCCGGTGCGCGGTGAGCGCGCCCCATTTCCACCGGGTGTCGGAATCCGCGAGTACGGCGACTCGCAGGGTGTTCGTAGCACTTGCTGGCACATCGAAGACGCTAGGAAGCGATTCCGTTGAACGGCCCAACCCGAATACAACAAAGGGTTAACAGCACGCCGCCGAACGGCGAATCGGGACGCGAATGACGGCGGAATGCGCCTGGTTCACGGTTCCGCCACGCGTCGTTCACCTGACATCAAGCGGGTGGTCAAGACGAATGCCGGAGGGCCCCCTAACGTCACGGGGGTGGTCAAGCTCTCCGTCATCGTGCCGTTCTACAACGTGCAGCAATACGCGCCCGACACCCTGAAGAGCCTCGGAGCAAATGCTCGTGAGGACTTCGAATTCATTCTCGTCGACGACTGCTCGCGCGACGAGACACCGGACATTCTCGCGCGCGCGGAGCGCGAGTTGCCGGGGGCGGTGTATGTCAGACACGAACAGAACGGAGGACTGGCGACCGCGCGCAACACGGGCATCGACAACGCCCGCGGCGAATACCTGACATTCCTGGACGGGGACGACTGGCTCGCCCCCGGCTACTTCCCCCGGCTGCTGGCCGCCATCGAGGACCTGGGCTGCGACTTCGTGCGCACGGACCACGTCCAGTGCACCGGGCGGGCCCGTTCCGTCCACCGGGTGCCCAACGGGCGCCGGGGCGTGGTGATGAACCCGCGGGACGCGATCCTGCCGGCCGACCGCTCCACCTCCGTCGACTACGCGTTCGCCTGGGCGGGCATCTACCACCGCCGGCTGGTCGACAAGGGCGTCCTGCACTTCACCCACGGGCTGCGTACCGCCGAGGACCGGCCGTGGATCTGGAAGCTCCACCGGGAGGCCGAGTCCTTCGCCACCGTGGGGCTGCTGGGCGTCTTCTACCGGCGCGGAGTGGCGTCCTCCCTGACCCAGATCGGCGACGTACGGCAGCTGGACTTCATTCGCGCGTTCGACCAGGTCATCGCGGAGACGGCGAAGGACCGGGACGCGGACAGGCTTCTCCCCAAGGCCGTGCGCACCTATTGCGCGATCATCTCCCACCATCTGGGATCCATCGAAAGGTTCGAGCCGGCGGTGGCACGGAAACTGAAGTCGATGAGCGCCGTCGCGCTGCGCCGCATGCCGCAGGACGTGCTCGACGAGGCGCTCGACTCCATGGACGTCCAGCGCGCCACCCGGCTGCGCCGGCTGCGCCGCCGTCCCGCCGCCACGGGGGTCGCCGCATGACCACGCAGATCTTCATGGCGTCCACGCTGTACGGCACGGCCACGCTGGCCGCCGCCCTGGACACCGAGTGCTTCCGCCCCGCCGCCCGGCGCATCCTGCTGGTCTCCGACAACGGGGCGACGCCGGAGACGGCCACCGGCCTGGACGAGATGCCCGGCTTCGAGCGGCTGAGCACCCGCTTCGACGAGGTGATCTCCTGGAACGAGACCATCTCCCCCTTCCACCCCGGCGGCTGGTCCCCGCGCCAGGACGACGTACCGCTGTGGGAACGGCATCTGCGGCTCCTGTGGAACCTGGGGGACGACGACGTCGAGCTGGCCGTGGAGTCCATCCAGGTCCACCCGGCGCTCGGCTTCACCCAGATCTTCACCGGCGCCCCCGTGACCGTGTACGCGGACGGCCTGATGAGCTACGGCCCCACCCGCAACAAGATCGACCCGCTGGTCGGCACCCGCATCGACCGTCTCCTCCACCTGGACCTCGTCCCGGACCTCAAGCCCCTGCTGCTCACCGAGTTCGGGGTCGAGCCGGAGATCGTGCCGACGGACGCCTTCGTGAAGGTGCTGGCGGAACTCGCCGACACCGGTGACGGGTCGCCCGCCGTCGAGGAGCCCGCGCTGCTGCTCGGCCAGTACCTCTCCGCTCTCGGCATCCTCACGGCCGAGGAGGAGGAGAACCTCCACGTGCGGATGCTGGCGGGCGCGGTGGCGCTCGGGCACACCAAGGTCGTGTTCAAGCCGCACCCCAGTGCCCCGGCCCGCTGGTCGCGCGGTCTGGAGAAGGAGGCGGAGCGGCTCGGCGCCGAGCTGACCGTGCTGGACACGCCGGTCCTCGCCGAGGTGCTCTACCAGCGGATGCGTCCGGCCCTCGTCGTCGGCTGCTTCTCCACGGCCCTGCTCACCGCCTCCGCGCTGTACGGCCTGCCGGTCGCCCGCGTCGGCACCGGCACGCTGCTGGACCGGCTCGCCCCGTACGAGAACAGCAACCGGGTGCCCGTCACGATCGTGGACGCGCTGCTGCCGGAGCTGGGCGACCGGGACGCGGTCGCCTCGCAGCGGCCTGGCACGGCGGTCGCCGACCTCGACGCCCTGGTCCGGGCGGTCGGCTTCGCGATGCAGCCGAAGATCTACCCGTCGCTGCGGGGCGCGGCCGAGGCGTATCTGACGAGGCAGCTGAACGCGCACACCCTGCGGTACTTCAAGCGGCGCCGGCTGACGTCGCTGGGGCTGCCCGGCGGTGTCCCCGTCCAGCTCGCGTTCATCCCGCGCAACGCCACCGTGCGAAGAGTCGCGCGACGGGCCCGGTCCCTCAAGCGAGCGGCCCTGGGGTGAGCCCTCCGGTGACCACCTCGACGACAGCGGATGATCGTGTCGAGTCCCGGGTGGGGGTGGACGGGGGCAGGTCGCGCAGCACCCCGGGCCCCGGTCGGGGCCAGCGCTCCGGCGGGGACCCGCGCTCGGGCGAGGGCCCGGCCGAGGCTCGGCCCCGGCTGTACGCCCTCGACGGGCTGCGCCTGCTCGCCGCCCTCTCCGTCGCGGCCTATCACTACGGTGGGCGCGACGGAGAGATCGGCAAGGCGTGGGGGGCCTCGCCCGCCGTGCAGTTCCCCACCGCCCACGGCTGGTTCGCGTACGGCTGGGCCGGGGTCCAGGCGTTCTTCGTGATCAGCGGGTTCGTGATCTGCGCGAGCGGCTGGGGGCGTTCGCTGCAGTCGTTCCTCGCCTCCCGCGCGGCTCGTCTGCTACCCGCGTACTGGGCGGCGGTGATCCTGGTCGCGGCCGTCTTCGCCCTCCCGGGCATCGGCTTCGCGCGGGTGTCCGTCAGCGAGTTCCTGGTCAACCTCACGATGCTGCAGATGCCGCTGGGTGCCGATCGGGTCCTGGGCGTGTGCTGGACCCTGTGGGCGGAGGTCCGCTTCTACGTCCTGTTCGCGCTGTGCGTGGTGGTGCCCGGGGTGACCCGCAGACGGGTCATCTGGTTCTGCGGCGGCTGGACGCTGGCCTCGGTGCTGGCTCCGGCCGCGAAGGAGCCGCTGCTGGACATGGTCCTGATGCCGCAGTACGCGTCGCTGTTCATCGGCGGCCTGGGCCTGTATCTGGTGCACCGCGACCGCCGGGACACCGCGGCCTGGCTGATCGTGGTGTTCAGTCTGCTGCTGAGCCAGTACCGGACGGTCGAGGACATGTGGCACGCCCCCGGCCCGGAGTTCTTCTCCTACCGCTCCCAGCTGGGCATCGTCCTCGCCGTCTGCGTCGGCTTCGTGGCCGTGGCGGCGGTCGCACTGGGGCTCCTGCGGCGCGTCGACCGGCCCTGGCTGGCCACCGCGGGCGCCCTGACGTACCCGTTCTACCTCGTGCACGAGCACCTGGGCTGGCCCGTGGTCCGGGGGCTGCACCAGGGGCTGGGCGTTCCGTCGTCGGTGACCGTCGCCCTCACCCTGGCGCTCATGCTGGCGCTCGCCTGGCTGCTGCACCGCTGGGTCGAACGGCCGTTGCAGCCCTGGCTGCGCGAGTCACTCGGGGGACGCCGTGGCTGAACCTTTCCTGAACCTGGAATTGGCCGACTGTTCATCCGGACCGAGGATTCGGCATCGCCTTTCCGGTAAGGCTCCGCAGCATCCATGAATGGTCCCTGGCCGTCGCACGGGTCCACCGACCTGTTCACCCCCTCACCCGTTCGCCTGTTCGCCCGTTCGTCTCGTCGACGCGAGAGAGTCTTCTGTCCTCATGACCTCTGAAACGACTCCCGAAACGACCTCCGGAACGGCCTCCGGAACGACCTCCGGAACGGCCTCTGAACACGAAACGATCCGGCTCCCCCGTGAACTCGACGACGTTCCCGGCTGGTTTCCGGTGCTCGACCAACTGCTTTTCGACTGGCTGCTGGACCGGCAGGAGAACGCGGAGGAAAAGGGCGATCTCCTGGAGGTCGGGGTCTACATGGGCAAGAGTGCCGTCTTCCTCGGCCGGCATCTGCGGGAGGGCGAGGCCTACACGGTCTGCGACCTGTTCGAGAGCGACGCACCGGACGACGCCAACGCGGCGGAGGCCACCAAGTCGTACCGCAGCACACTCACCCGCCGGGCCTTCGAGGCGAACTACCTCTCCTTCCACGACGAGCTGCCCCGCGTCCTGCAGGGCCCCAGCTCGATCGTCCCCGGCGAGGTCGAGCCGGGCTCCTGCCGTTTCGTGCACATCGACGCCTCCCACCTGTACGAGCATGTCGAGGGCGACATCACCGCCGCACGGGAGGTCCTGCGCCCCGGCGGCCTGGTCGTCCTCGACGACTTCCGCTCGGAACACACCCCCGGGGTCTCCATCGCCGCGTGGGAGGCCGTCCTCAACCGGGGTCTCAACCCGGTCTGCCTCAGCACGCAGAAGCTCTACGGCACGTGGGGCGACCCGGAGCCCGTCCAGGAGGCCCTCCTGGAGATGGTGGGGCGACGGAACGACTGCCACCTCAGCAACCAGCGGGCGGCCGGCCATCGCATCATCCGCCTCAAGTCCAAGGGCATGAAGGCCCCGGTCTTCCCGAAGTCCCGCCACTGGACACCCCAAGGCCCTCCGGCGCCGGCCCCGCAGCCCTCGTCCCGCCCCCGCCGACCCCGGAACCCCGCCCGCGAACTCGCCGTGGACCTCCTGCCCCCGCTGCTGACGAGGACGATCAGAAGGGCGAGGTCGGGAGGAAGGCGAACGGGCTGAGGCGCGGACGGACCGGCGCACGGGGGTGGTGGGCGTCGCGCCCCGTGAGGGGCGCGGGGAACTGCGCGAGCAACCACACGCGGCCGTCGGCCGCACACGCTAGGCGCTGCTCGCCAGCGACAGCTTGACCGCGAACCCGAGGAACATCGCCCCCGCCGCCGAGGTGGCGCCCGCCGACAGCACCCTGCGCCGACGGAAGGTGGCGGCCAGCCTGGTGCCGCTGAATATCAGCGCGCTCAGGTAGAGGAAGCTGGCGAGCTGGGCGAGCACGCCCAGCACGACGAAGGAGAGGGCCGGGTAGGCGTACGCGGGGTCCACGAACTGCACGAAGAAGGCGACGAAGAACAGGATCGCCTTGGGGTTGAGCAGACTGGTGATCATCGCCCGCCGGAACGGCCGTTCCCCTTCGACCGCCTCGGTCCCGGCACCCTCGGCCGACCGCTCGTGACGGCCGCGCCACATCCCCCACGCGGCCCGCAGCATCCCCACCGCCAGCCACGACAGATACCCCGCGCCCGCGTACTTCACGATGCCGAACAGCACGGCGTTGGCCTGCAGCAACGAGGCCACCCCCGCCGCCGACAAGGTCATCAGCACGGCGTCCCCGACCCACACCCCGGCGGCGGCCCGGTACCCGGTCCGTATCCCGCGCCGGGCGGCCACGGACAGCACGTAGAGGGAGTTGGGGCCGGGCAGGAGGACGATCAGGACGAGCCCTGCCAGATAGGTGGGCAGGTCAGTGACACCGAACATGGAAAGGAGTGTCGCACGGGGGTACGACACCCGGCCCGGCGATAGCGGCCGGAACGCGGAGCGCGCGAACGCGCCGCCGCAGAACGCCCCGCTTCAGAACGCGTCGCTTCCGAACCCGTCGCTTCCGAACCCGTCGCTTCCGAACCCGTCGCTTCAGAACGCGTCGCTGGGGACGTACGTGCCCCAGACCTCCCGCAACGCGTTGCACACCTCGCCCACGGTGGCGCGGGCCTTGAGGGCCTCCCGCATCGGGTAGAGGACGTTGTCCTCGCCCTCCGCGGCCTTCTTCAGGGCCGCCAGCGCGGCATCGACGGCCGCCCGGTCCCGCTCGGCCCGCAGCTTCGCCAGCCGCTCCGCCTGCTGGGCCTCGATGGCCGGGTCCACCCGCAGCGGCTCGTAGGGCTCCTCCGCGTCGAGCTGGAACCGGTTGACGCCGACCACGACCCGTTCACCGGAGTCGGTCTCCTGAGCGATCCGGTAGGCGGAGCGCTCGATCTCGCCCTTCTGGAAACCGTGCTCGATGGCGGCGACCGCGCCGCCCAGGTCCTCGACCTTCCGCATGAGTTCGACGGCCGCCGCCTCCACGTCGTCGGTCATCCGCTCGATGACGTACGAACCCGCGAAGGGGTCCACCGTGGCCGTCACATCCGTCTCGTAGGCGAGCACCTGCTGCGTACGCAGCGCGAGGCGCGCGCTCTTGTCGGTCGGGAGGGCGATCGCCTCGTCGAAGGAGTTGGTGTGCAGGGACTGGGTGCCGCCCAGCACCGCCGCGAGGCCCTGGACGGCCACCCGCACGAGGTTCACCTCCGGCTGCTGGGCGGTCAGCTGCACCCCGGCCGTCTGGGTGTGGAAGCGGAGCATCAGGGACTTGGGGTTCCGCGCGCCGAACTCCTCGCGCATCACCCGGGCCCAGATCCTGCGCGCCGCACGGAACTTGGCGACCTCCTCCAGGATCGTGGTGCGGGCGACGAAGAAGAACGACAGACGGGGGGCGAAGTCGTCGACGTCCATCCCCGCCGCGACCGCCGTGCGCACGTATTCGATGCCGTCGGCCAGGGTGAACGCGATCTCCTGCGCGGGGGAGGCCCCCGCCTCGGCCATGTGGTAGCCGGAGATCGAGATGGTGTTCCACTTCGGGATCTCGGCCCTGCAGTACTGGAAGATGTCCGCGATCAGGCGCAGGGACGGCTTGGGCGGGAAGATGTACGTCCCCCGCGCGATGTACTCCTTCAGCACGTCGTTCTGGATCGTGCCGGTGAGCCGTTCGGCCGGTACTCCCTGCTCCTCGCCGACCAGCTGGTACATCAGCAGCAGCAGGGCGGCGGGCGCGTTGATCGTCATCGAGGTCGAGACCTTGTCCAGCGGGATGCCGTCGAACAGCACCCGCATGTCCTCGACCGAGTCGATCGCCACACCCACCTTGCCGACCTCGCCGTGCGCGAGCGGGGCGTCGGAGTCGTGGCCCATCTGGGTGGGCAGGTCGAAGGCGACCGACAGCCCCATCGTGCCGTTGGCGATCAGCTGCCGGTAGCGCGCGTTGGACTCCACCGCCGTACCGAACCCCGCGTACTGACGCATCGTCCAGGGACGGCCGGTGTACATCGACGGGTAGACACCACGGGTGTAGGGGTAGGCGCCCGGTTCGCCGAGACGGTCCGCCGGATCCCAGTCCCGCAGCGCCTCAGGCCCGTACACCGGCTCGATGGGCAGTCCGGACTCCGACTCGCGCGCCATGGTGTGTGCCTCCGTCTCGTCGTCGGCTCGGATGCCCGCTTGTTACTCGCCAGTACTGATCCTCGCGACGGACTGTAGCGGCGAGTCAGCACCCGGTGGAGTGGCCCCGGCTGGGACCTTGCTCACAACCATGCCCGTTTGTTCGCGACGGGTCACGTCCGGGAAACCTGTCCCGAGAGTGACCGGACGCGGCCGATCATGAGACGACGGGGGCCCCGATGCGTACCAAGGACATGCGGAGATCGATGGCCGCGCTCGCGGCACTCACCCTGGCCGGCGCCTGCACGGCCACGGGGATCGAGGTGCACGGCGACCAGCGCGGGCCCGTACACGTCGACGTGACGGACACACCGAGCGGCACCCCCAAGGAGGGCGGGGACGCGATCGGCGGCGAGAGGTCCGGTGAGGACGCCGACGGTGACCGCGGCGGTGACAGCGACGGCAAGGGGAGACGGGGGCAGACCCCGCCGCCCAGGGCCTCCCCCTCCCCCACTCCCACTCCCGCCGTCGCCCCCACGGTCCTCTGGGCCAAGGGGGACGAGGGACTGGACGTACGGGAGCTGCAGGCCCGGCTGCGGCAGATCGCGTGGCTCTTCGTGGGGCCCACGGGGACGTACGACGACCTGACCGTCCAGGCGGTCAGGGGCTTCCAGGGCAAGCGCGGACTGCCGCGGACCGGGAAGACGGACAGCGTCACCTGGGCGCGGCTGCTGGCCATGACGCGGGAGCCCGGCAAGTGGGACCTGTACGCGTACGGCGGGCAGCCGGCCGCGTCGCCCGACCCGCGCTGCCTGACCGGACGGGTGCTGTGCATCAGCAAGACGAGCCGCACGCTGCGCTGGATGGTGGACGGCCGGACCCTGACGACGGTCGAGGTCCGCTTCGGCTCGGAGTACACACCGACCCGCGAGGGCCTCTTCCACGTCTACTTCAAGTCCCGTGACCACTGGTCGACCCTGTACGACACCCCGATGCCGTACGCGATGTTCTTCAGCGGCGGCCAGGCGGTCCACTACTCCGCCGACTTCGCGGCGCGCGGCTACTACGGGGCCTCGCACGGCTGCGTCAACGTCCGGGACAAGGCGGCGATCGCGCAACTGTTCGCGCAGGTCAGGAACGGCGACAAGGTCGTCGTCTACTGGTGACGACAGCGAAGGAAGTGACGTGTGTCACAGGACGCATAGCGGGAGGGTGTCCGGCGCGTCAGGAGGAGTACGGGGGTCACGGGGGACCACGGGGGAATCACGGGGGTAATGGGGCGCGGGCGGGACCGGGGGAACGTGTCCCGCCCGCGCCGAGGTGCACGAGCCGTAGGTACGGGGGGAACCCCGGCTCTGTGCGACGGCCGATGACCAGTCGGCTCACTCATTACTGCGCCGGGGCGGCCCAAAGTGTTACCCGTTCCGCGAAAGAATTCGTAGCGGATACGAAGACGCAGGTCAGGCCGGGTGTGTGAGCGTCACACCGGTGGGGGCGGGGCTCGTGCGGGGGGAGCCGATCGGGGTCACCGCCGCGAACCGACCGCGGTGACCGTTGCCGCCGTCGCCCTTGCCGCCCTTGTTCCCCGTGCCGCCCTGGTGGCTCTTGTTCTTGCCACCCTTCCCGTTCCCGTTCCCGTGCCGGTGGCCGCTGCCGTCGCCCTTGGCCTTCCCGCTGCCGTTCCCGTGGCGGCCCTTGCCGTTCCCGTCTCCGTTCCCATGGCGGCCCTTGCCGCGGTGGGAGTCGTCGTCATCGTCGGAGCCGTTGCCGGTCCGCGCGCCCTGGTCACCGCCGCCCGTCGGGCCGCCGGTGTCCGACGCGCCGGTCCCGGTGCCCCCGCCCGCTCCCGTGCCGCCCCACCGCTTCTCCTTGCCGGAGTTGCCGGAGTTGCCGGGGATGCCCGTGCCGCCCGCCAGGAGGCCTTCGCAGTACCGCTTCAGCTGCCCCCTGCCCCGGCCGCCCGCCGCGTCCTCCAGGGAGCGTCGGCGGTCGGCGTCCAGCTCCTTGCCGTCGCGGACGTCACGGCAGGCGGAGAGCATGTTCTTCCGCCACTGCCGGGTGGACTCGCCGCCCTGCCCGCCGTCACCGGACCGCTCGTCCTCGTCGGTGCCGCCGGTTCCGTCCCCGGCGGGGGAGTCGCCCTTCGGGGTGGCGTCCGCGGACGGGTCGGGCGTCACCCCGCCCCACGCGCCACGCCTGTCGTCGCCCTTGCCGTTCGGCGTCGGCGACATCAGCGGCCGGTCCGGCGACCGGCCGGCGGAGACGGTGGCGGAGGGTTCCGCTTCCTCGCCGCGGAACGCGCTCAGCGCGCCGCCGCCGGCCACCACCGTGACCCCGCCGAGCATCCCGGCGGCCACCGCGGCGACCAGCCCGAACCGCACGGGGCGGCCCCAGCGGGCCCGGCGGCCGTCCGGCCCGGAGGGCGTCCGCACGGGACGGCCGAGGTGCACGAGACCCGCGTCGGCCGTGGGCGAGGCGGTGGCGTGCGGGCGGCCGCCACGACCGTGATCCGCGGCCCGGCCGCTCTCACCGGAGTGGGCCGCAGGGCTCGGGCGGGCCGTACGGGCGGTCCGGAAGGCAGCCAACGCGGCTTCCTCACCAGGGAGTTCGGGATCCCGCGTGGGCTCCGGCGCGACCTCGGCGGCCAGGGCGTCGAGCGCCTCGGCGAGCCTGTCGGCACGAGCGCGGGTGTGAGCGTCGACGGCTTCGAGCGGTTCCCCGCTCAGCAGCCGCTCCGCGGCGTCGCGGTTCAGCCACCTGTACTGCTCGTCGGCCATCACACATCCTTCTGCGTCCGCGAACGCGTATGCGTCACACCGGCGGACGTGGCCGTGCGCACACGCGCGGCTCTCGGCCGGGGTACGGCGTCCAGCGGGTCGCCGGATTCCGGGTCGGCCTCCGAAGCCGTCTCCGGATTCTCCCCGATCAGTTCGGCGAGGCGTTTCAGCCCCCGGTGGGCGGCCGTCCGTACGGCGCCCGCGCGCTTGCCCAGGGTCTCCGCGGCGGTCTTCGCGTCGAGGCCGACCACGACACGCAGGACCACCGCCTCCGCCTGGTCCTGGGGCAGCTGGGCGATGAGCGAGAGCGTGCGGCCGGTCGCCAGGGCCTCCATCGCCTCGCCGGCCGTGTCGGACTCGGCGGGTTTGGCGGTCAGCTCGGTCTCGTCGCCGCCTATCGCGGGCCTGCGGCCCCGCATGCGTATGTGGTCGAGGGCCCGGTTGCGGGCGATCCGTGCGGCCCAGCCGCGGAACCGGTCGGCGTCTCCGCTGAACCTCTCCAGGTCACGGGCTATCTGCAGCCAGGACTCGGAGGTGACGTCCTCCGCGTCCGCGTCACCGACCAGCGTCCGCACGTACCCGAGCAGCCGTGGGTGCACCGAGCGGTACACAGTCCGGAACGCGGTCTCGTCCCCGTCCTGTGCCGCAAGCACCGCGGCGGTCAGCTCCGCGTCGTCCCCCAGCACCCACGCGCCCCTTCCTCGAGCGATGGTCGCGGTCGTCCCGGGACCGCTGTGGTTGCGGTGGTCTTCCGCCATCCACGATCCGGCGCGAAAGGCACGTTACGGCCTGAAACCGCTGACCGTCCATGTCCGTAGAACATGCAACTAACTCGTGATGCAGAGAGGTGTGACAGAAAACGCGAGGGCGGCGCTGTAGGTAGTACGGGTCGCCGCGCGGCCCGTGCCGCGCGACGGTCGGGGCCTCTCCTGTGGGGGGTGGCGGCCCCGGCCGTTGCCATCGGCGGAGTCGGCCGGGTGTCTTGCGAGTACGGGGGTCTTGCGAGCACGCCGGCCTCACTTCGTTTCCGGGGCCCGCACCTCGCCGCGCGGCTTCCGACCCGTACCGCCGGGGCCGCGTTCCGTGCCGGGCGGGTTCCTTACCCCGTCCGGTGAGCCGGGCTCGTTCGACGAACCGGGCTCGTCCCGTGAACCGGGCCCGGTGGGCGCCCCCGACGCGCCGGGGCGCGGGGACGGTCCCCGCGTCCCACCGTTGCCACTGCCTTTGCCCATGCCGCCGCCATCGCCGTTGCCGCCGCCATCGCCGTTGCCGTTGCCGTGGAGCCCGCTGCCGTCGGCGTGCTGCCGGCCGGGTGTGTCGGGCTGCCGGGACGCGGCCGGTTCCCGGTCCGGACCACGGCGGTCGGCCGTGGCGGGGCCGGGACGGACGGGAGCGCCGTCCGTCGTACGGGGACGCCGGTCCCCGCCCCCCTCGCCCGCGCGCTCGCGGCCGGCACCCTCGTCGTCACGTGCGGCCGAGCCGATCGCCGCGAAGGCGACTCCGCCGAGGGCGAGACTGGCCAGCAGCACGGCCAGGGTGGTGCGGATCGACAGCTGCACGCGACGGCGCGCGTTCGGCCGCCAGTCGTCGCGCCGCCGGGTACGAGCCGTGCGCGCCCCCGTCTCCCACACCGCCCGAAAGGCCGCCACCGCCCGCGCCTCCCCCGCGCTGCCGGCCCCCGCACCGGCGCGGACGGCGGCGGCGAGGAGGGCCCCCGGGCCGGCGGCGCCGGAGGCGTGGCCGTCGCCGACGGTGTCGCTCGTAGCCCGGCAGGCGCCGGGCCGTCGGTCGTCAGGGCCCTCGCCGTCACGCCGGTCCCCGCCCGGACCGGCACCGGCGCGCCGGCCGCTGCCGGGCCCCGGGTCATCCCCCCGGCAGCCGCCGTCGGAGGCTCGGCCGTCGGCGCGTACGCCCTCACGGCCGCCGCCGGCATGCCGGTCACCGGCCCGACCGGCACCGGCCTCTCCATGGCCGCCACCATCGCCCCGGCCGCTGCCGGGCCCCTGCGCCGGATCCGTCCTCCCCGACGGCATCTCGTGCCCTTCCCTGTCGGCGTGCGCGTGGCCGCGGTGGCCGGTGTCCTCGGCGCCCGGGCCGTCGTCGCTGTCGGTCATCTCGACTCCCCCAGCGTCCGGGAGCCGTCATCCGTCACACCCTCGGTCCGCAGGAGCTGCGCGAGGCGTTTCAGTCCCCGGTGCGTGGCCGTACGGACCGCGCCGGGGCGTTTGCCCAGGACACGGGCGGCGGCGGGACCGTCGAGGCCGACGACGACACGCAGCAGTACGGCCTCGGCCTGATCGCGCGGCAGCCGGGCGACGAGGGCGAGCGCCTGTTCGGTGGAGAGGGTCTCCAGGGCCTGGTCCTGGGTGCTGTGCGTGCCCGGCAGTTCCAGCAGGTCGTTCTCCAGGGCGGTCGCCCGGGGCCGCACCTTCTGGCGCCGCAGATGGTCCAGGGCCCGGTGCCGGGCGATGGTCGCGCTCCAGCCCCGGAAGCCCGCGCCGTCCCCCTTGAACCGCCCGAGGTCCCGCGCGATCTCCAGCCAGGCGTCCGAGGCGACGTCCTCCGCGTCGTCCCCGACGATCCCGCGCAGGTACCCCAGCAACCCGGGCTGCACGAGCCGGTACGCCACCGCGAACGCGGCCTCGTCCCCGGCCTGGGCCCGCGCGACGGCCGCGCCCAGCTCCCCGTCGTACGCCTGCACGCGCCGAGGTTCCCCTCCCTGGCCGCAGGCTGCCCGAGCCAGTGCCGCGTCGGTGCCGGGATGGCGGTGCGGGGACCGTCCCGGCCGCCGCCAAGCCCCCATGGTCATCTGCGTCGCGCTCCGCGGAAGTGTCACACCGTCAACCGCCGCCACGGTGCCCCTTCCGACGGCGCGCGGCGCCCGTCCGGTGGCGCGGACAGACACGCGAGGGACCCCGCTCACCCGCGGCGGCGAACCTGCCCACGTCAGCCGGACGACGCGAACCTGCCCACGTCAGCCGGACGACATCGCGTCACGGCACAGCAGCCGCAGCGAGCCCTCACCGGCGAAACAGCGCCGGGCCTCGTCCAGCGGATCCCAGTACCGGCCGTCCCGGGTCCGTACCCAGAACTCCCCGCCCGACTGGACCCACTCGCCCCCGGCCCATCGCACGACGACCTCGCCCCCGTACGCCCCGAACCCCCGCAACGCCCGCTCCACGGCGGCGTAGGGCGCGCCCTCCCGTCGTATCTCCTCGATCATCCGGTCCACCCGCCACAGGCTCTGCGTCGAGTAGTCGAGACGCACCCGGGCGCCTTCCCGCATCATCGCCACCGCGTCGGCCGCCCACCGGAGGGGTTTCGCCGCGCTCGCGGGCCGGCTGTCGTGGCCGCCGGGCGTGCCGAGGCTCCCCGGCACGCCGGGGGCGCCGCCCGAACTGAATGTCTGCTGTGCGCTCACACTCGGGAAAGCGCCCGCTCCCCACGAGACGTTTCGCGATTTCGGTGTGTGCGCGACACCGGCGCAGGACCGCCACACCCGGCCTCAGGACACCCACAGGACCCGCCAGGAAAGCGAGGTTTACCGCCGCGCCCCACGCGCCCGCCGTGACACGACCGCCCGCAGCACGCGCCGCCCCTCGGTGGCCGCGCCCAGGGCCTGCCGCACCCCCGCCGCCCCGTGCTGCGCGAGCAGTTCGAGCACGACGACCTGACGGCGCAGTTCGGCGGCGACGAGGTGGGAGGCGCCCTCGGTACGGCCCGCACGGCAGTCCGCCACCGAGTCGTCTCCCCCGGCGTCCAGCGGATCGAGCAGCTGATGGATCCTCAGGGCGGAGACGGAGCAGATCTCCGCCCACTCGCGCAGCGCGTCCCCGGACCGCTCGCCGGGCACCGCGTCGAGCATCCGACGGGCCAAGAGAACCGCCTCCACACCCGAGTCGGCGGCACCGCCACCGGCATCCACCTCCACGTCGGCATCGGACGAGGCCAGTTCACCCCGCACCTTCGCGACCTTCTCCCCCCACGCCTCTCCGTCGTCCACCAGCCCCGCCCAGAGCGGACGCAGGACCTCGTCGTCACCCCCGAGAAGCGGCACGCAACGGTCCAGACAAGCCAATCCGCTTGCCGCCAGACCGCGTTCGTCGGCCTGGGCCAACAGCTCCACCAGGCTCATCACGCCTCCCCTGTATCCCGCTCGACCCCACCCCGGTCATACGGAGCTCGCACTTCCCCTTACTGCGTGCGACGGCCCGGGAGTGTCACAGAGGGACGACCCCGAGCCGGTCGAGCAACCGGAACAGAATGTTTTCAGCCAAGGGGTCCGCCGGTCCAGGCTCTGAGGTCAACACATCGGCCAGCACCCGCGCGTCCGCCGCCCGCCCGGCCTCCGCGGCCCAGGCGACGGCACGCTCGGCGGCGTCCCGCGGTTCGAGGAAGTAGTCCTCGACGGTGAGCCCCCCGCCGTCGCCCAGATACGCGGCCATGGCCCGCCGCGCGAGACACGTGGTCCACGCCCCGCTCTCCGGCCCGGCCGCCTCGACGACCACACAGTCGCTGTCCATGACGTAGCCGAACAGGGCGGGCGCCCCAGTCTCCCGGGCCAGCGCGTTCATGTTCCCGACGTCCCCGGTGCTCCCGGCGTCCCCTTCGGCCTCCGTGCCGGGCGCGCCCGTCGGATACGCCCACACCTGCCAGTCGCCGGCCGCCGTCGCGCACAGCGTCAGGCCCTTGGCCCGGCCCAGCGCGGCCAGCCCGGCGAGGGGCTGCCCGCTCCTGCCCACGACGTAGTACCCCC
Organism: Streptomyces sp. NPDC057438; assembly: GCF_042802995.1. Taxonomy (NCBI): domain Bacteria; kingdom Bacillati; phylum Actinomycetota; class Actinomycetes; order Kitasatosporales; family Streptomycetaceae; genus Streptomyces; species Streptomyces sp. NPDC057438. The sequence continues at coordinate 56,942 of NZ_JBHVDD010000022.1, read as the reverse complement.
AGTACCCCATACCGGGAATACACCACACATCTACGGCAGTTCGCTCCCGGAATCGGGCAATCCGCTCAGACGGTGACGGGTTCCGGTTCGCGCGGACCGCTGCGCGCCCGGTCGTCCTGCATGCGGGTGAGCGCGAGGACGAACAGGGCGGCGAACACCGCCGACACGATTTCGAGAGAGTCCGCGAACAGCATCTGCCGGGCGGCCAGCCGGTATTCCGCGATCTCCTCCGCCCTGAGGTACGTCCTGTCCCCGGCCTCCCCCGCGAACAGGCTGAGCAGCCACAGCGTCCACCAGGTGTTGACGAGCGCGTGCGACCGCGGCTTCTCCCACGGGCTGCTCGCGTCCCAGCAGTCGACCGCGATCCGGCGCGGGAACCACAGGTTCACCACCGGCACGAACCAGCCGCCGATCGCCCAGCCCCGCTTCTTCCGGTGCCCGAAGGGGGCGAACACCTCGGCGTTGACCCGCACCCGGTGGAACCAGACGAGGAAGACGACGATGGTGGCAAGGTAGGTGAGCGTCTGGAGGACGCCCGCCAGTGCGACGAGCCCGTCCGCACGGTCGGAGTCGTTCTCCAGGGCCACGCTCCAGTCGCCGCCGGCCAGCCGGTCCGACACGTCGAGGAGCGCGAGGTCAGCCCACACCGCGACCGCGTCGGCGACGGCGACCGCCCCGAGCAGGATCGCCACCGTCCGCCCGAGCGCCACCGGCGACCGCAGCCAGGCGGGGCCGTGGGGCGACTGGATGGGCGGTTCGGTGTACGGGGCGCGCGGATACGCCGGCGGAGCCGCGCTGAGCGGATCGGCAACCGGGCCCGCATCGGTGACCTGGTGCGGACGCGCCGCCTCGCACCGCCGGCACAGCTCGCCGCCCGGTGCCGCCGCGTGGTTCCCGCAGCGCGCGCAGTTCATCGTGAAGCCCCCGTGTGATCGAAACACGCCGACCGCGGTCCTCCCCAGACCCTCACGCTCGGCGATCAGAACACGCGGAACATACGGTTCACCGGCCCCGCCCGTCCACCCGATTCCGCCTCACAGAGGCTTCCGCAGCCAACCGGCCCTCCGGGGCCCGGGGGGAGCTCAGCCCGCCACCACCTCAGCTCACCTTTCCCGCCAGCTCCCGGAACTGCGCCCAGCTCAGCGCGGGCTTCCCCGGATCCCACAGCTTCTGCGACAGCGCCCGCAGCGGCATCCGCACACCCGCGGCGACCTGCGCCTCGGTCTGCCGGTTCGCGAGGTCGCACCAGACGGCGAACGAACCGCCGAGGATCTGGGCGTCGTAGCGGGCCGGGACGGCGGTCGTGCCGCGCAGCACCCGTGGCGTCCAGGACTCGTAGATGCGCTGCCCGGTCGGGTAGAAGAACTGGTTGGGCTCGCCGAGGACGTAGTACAGGTACTCGTCGTTGTAGTTGATCACCTGACGCCCGGCGCTCAGGTACTCCACGGGCGGGCGCGCCCCGATCTCCTTGCCCGTCCAGTACGCGACCTGGATCGACTTGTCCGCCTGGACCGAGCCGCCCCGGAAGAACCCGTCGTTCCAGGCCCGCACGGTCCGGCCGTGGTCGCGCATCACCTTGGCGCGGTCGTTGAGCCAGCCGGTCGCGAGGTCGGCGACGGTCGCGCCGGCGCCGTACTTCTGCCGCGCCGCGGCGGCGAGCTTCGGGTAGGACGCCTCGGGGTCGGACGCCATCAGCGCCCGGTACTCGTCCCCGCCGAGGTGCCAGTACGCGCCCTTGAACAGACCGGCGTACTCGTCGAGCAGCTCGTCCACCACCACCGCCGACCTCGGGTTCGCGATGTCGACGGCCCCGCTCGCGGCCACGCCCTGGGCGTTCCTGAGCTGCAGCGACGGGTTGGCCGCGATCACGGCCCCGAGGTGCCCGGGGGAGTCGATCTCCGGTACGACCTGGATGTGCCGGCTCTTGGCGAGGTCCAGGATCTTCCTCACCTGGGCCTTGCTGAGGTGCTGCGAGGACACCACCTCGGGGTGGCTGGTGGACTCGATCCGGAAGCCCTGGTCGTCGGAGAAGTGCAGCCCGAGCTGGTTGTACTTCAGGTCGCCCAGCTCGCGGATACGGTCCTCGATCCAGCCCGCCGTGAAGTGCTTGCGCGCGATGTCCAGCATGAACCCGCGCTGCGGCTTGGCCGGCTCGTCCCGGACGACGCCCTCCGGTGCCGTACCGCCGCCGCGGACCTCCTGCTTCAGGGTGCGGGTGCCGTAGAAGACCCCGGCCTCGGCGGGTGCGGCGATCCGCACGCGCCGGTTCTTCACGGTCAGCGTGTACGCCTCCGACCTCGGCTCGTCCGCCCCGGTCAGCGCCAGCTCCACGTCCCCGTCCCGGGGCCGCGCCTCCCCCGCGTAGGCGAGCCCCAGCTCCCCGGCGGTCAGCCGCCCCTCGTCGGCCAGCGCGGCGTTCCGTACGACGACCCGGCCCTCGTCGGTGGGCTTCCAGCCGGGGCCACGGGCCGCCTCGTGCTGTCGTACGGCGGGGATGGTCCGCGGTTCCTGGGACAGCGGGTACGAGCGCGAGGGCGACGGGGAGGTGGCCGGGGCCTGCTCGGCGGCGTTCACCGACGACCGTGCCCGCGACGGCTCCGAACCGCCGGACGTACGCGTCCCGTCGCCCGGCCACACGGTGACGGCCACCGCGACCGCGCCGCCCGCCAGGACGGCCCCCGTACCCAGGAGCAACCCTTTCGACGTGATCGCCGTCTTCCTGCGGGGTGCCCTGCGCCGGCCTCGGTTCACGACGCGCCCCCGGTCCCGATCCCGGTTCCGGTCAGCATCCACGACATCTCACGCACCTCTCGCCCGCACTGTCCCCCGCTCTTCGTCCGGCCCTCTCCCGGCCCTGTCCCGACTTCCCGGCTCTCTCGCGAGCCCTGTTCTCGAACCTACGACGTTCCACCGCCCCATCCGTCCACCACAGGTTCCGAAACTCTCCCGTTCGGGTGAATTTCGGGCATCGAACGGACAGCCCATGACCCGCCTCGGTAACGTGGTGGCACCTTTCGCACAACCTGCCCAACCTGCCCAGTCGGCCCCTACGCACCGCCGAGGAACCACGCTGCCTCCGCACCGTCTCCCCCACCTCCCCGGCCAGGTCGCCCTACCGCTGCAGGTCCGCACCCCCGGCCCGTCGGCCCTGGAGTGGTTCAACCACGCCCCCGCCGAGACCGTCCGCCAGGTCCTCCTCACCTGTCTGCGCAGCCTCCGCTGGGCCCACCGCCTCACCGCCCACCGCCCCTACCCCGACCTGGACGCCCTGCTCGCCGCGTCGGACGAGGCGGCGTACGACCTCACGGCGGCCGACCTGGCCGAGGCACTGTCCGGCGAGACCCTCCCGGTCCTGCCCGACGACACCTACGGCGTGGCCCACACCGCCCTGAACGCCGCCCACGCCGCCTACGAGGCCCGCTTCGGCCATGTCTTCGTGATCTCCCAGGCCGCCGCGCGCCCCGACGAACTCCTCGACCGCACCCTGGAGGGCATCCGCTCCCGCCTGGCCAACGACCCGGAGGAGGAACGGGTTGTGGTGGCCGAGGAACTGCGCGGCCTGGCGAAGGAGCGCCTCACCGCCCACCTGACCACCCGAAGGAACCAGGCCCGAGGGCCACGGGTCACCTAGGGGCGCGAGGGCCCGCGACGCTCTTCAGGGGCGCGGGGAGCCGCACACGTCGCGGAAACCACGGGCACGCAGTCCAGGGCCGGGGAACCGCGCGTCTTTCAGGGGCGCGGGGAACCGCGCGACAAGCCTCCACCCACCCGCACCCGGCACCGCACAGACACCCCCACCCTGGATGCCGCCCCCTACTCACCCTTACGTGCACCTTTGTATGCCAGTTTGATCACACCAACCCTCCCGGCTCAATCCAAGTGCAGCGGCATCGCTACCATGGCCGGGGCCGGTGGACCGTACCCGGCCGGGTCAGACCGACAAGCAAGCCGGCCGGCCCCAATCCCCGCTCCCGGAGGGTTCTTCCGTGCCGGCTGGAACGCTGTACCGCGGCCGGGAAGGAATGTGGTCCTGGGTGGCTCATCGAGTCACCGGCGTCCTCATCTTCTTCTTCCTGTTCGTACACGTGCTGGACACCGCTCTCGTCCGTGTCTCCCCCGACGCCTACGACAAGGTCGTGGCCACGTACAAGACGCCGATCGTCGCGCTGCTGGAGTACGGCCTCGTCGCCGCCATCCTCTTCCACGCGCTGAACGGTCTTCGGGTCATCGCCGTCGACTTCTGGTCGAACGGCCCCCGTCACCAGAAGACGATGCTGTGGTCCGTCGTCGGCATCTGGCTGGTGCTGATGATCGGGGCCCTGTACCCCGTTCTCGGCCACGCCGTCCGTGAAGTCTTCGGGAGCTGAGACAGATGTCCGCCACTGAAACCACCGCATCCGGCATCGGCCCCGTCGAGGGCGCCGGGGAGCTGTCGGGCTACAGCCCCGACAACCCTGCCCCCGTCATCGAGCCGCCCCGCAAGCGCACCAAGAAGACCCCGAGGTCCACCCGCGGCAACTTCGAGATGGCCGCATGGCTTTTCATGCGACTGTCCGGCATCGTCCTGGTCGTCCTGGTCATCGGCCACCTGATCATCCAGCTCGTCCTCGACGGCGGCGTCTCCAAGATCGGCTTCGCGTTCGTCGCGGGCCGCTGGGCGTCCCCGTTCTGGCAGACCTGGGACCTGCTGATGCTGTGGCTCGCGATGCTGCACGGCGCGAACGGCCTGCGTACGGTCATCAACGACTACGCGGAGCGCCCGAACACCCGCCTGTGGCTGAAGGGCCTGCTCTACACCGCCACGGTGTTCACCATCCTGCTGGGCACGCTGGTGATCTTCACCTTCGACCCGAACATCCGCTAGGCACGGGGCTGAGGTAACCGATCATGAAGATCCACAAGTACGACACCGTCATCGTCGGCGCCGGCGGCGCCGGTATGCGCGCGGCGATCGAGTCGACGCAGCGCAGCCGTACCGCCGTGCTGACCAAGCTGTACCCCACCCGCTCCCACACGGGCGCCGCGCAGGGCGGCATGGCCGCCGCGCTCGCCAATGTGGAGGAGGACAACTGGGAGTGGCACACCTTCGACACGGTCAAGGGCGGTGACTACCTGGTCGACCAGGACGCCGCCGAGATCCTGGCGAAGGAGGCCATCGACTCCGTCCTCGACCTGGAGAAGATGGGCCTGCCGTTCAACCGGACCCCGAACGGCACGATCGACCAGCGCCGCTTCGGCGGTCACAGCCGCAACCACGGCGAGGCCCCGGTCCGCCGCTCCTGCTACGCGGCCGACCGCACCGGTCACATGATCCTCCAGACGCTGTACCAGAACTGCGTGAAGCACGGCGTGGAGTTCTTCAACGAGTTCTACGTCCTGGACCAGCTGATCACCGAGGTCGACGGCGTCAAGAAGTCCGCCGGTGTCGTGGCCTACGAGCTGGCGACCGGCGAGATCCACGTCTTCCAGGCGAAGTCCGTGATCTACGCGTCCGGCGGCTGCGGCAAGTTCTTCAAGGTGACGTCGAACGCGCACACCCTGACCGGTGACGGCCAGGCGGCCGTGTACCGCCGGGGTCTGCCGCTGGAGGACATGGAGTTCTTCCAGTTCCACCCGACCGGCATCTGGCGCATGGGCATCCTGCTGACGGAGGGCGCCCGCGGTGAGGGCGGCATCCTCCGCAACAAGGACGGCGAGCGCTTCATGGAGAAGTACGCGCCGGTCATGAAGGACCTCGCGTCCCGTGACGTCGTCTCCCGCTCCATCTACACGGAGATCCGCGAGGGCCGCGGCTGCGGTCCCGAGGGCGACCACGTCTACCTCGACCTCACGCACCTCCCGCCGGAGCAGCTGGACGCCAAGCTCCCAGACATCACCGAGTTCGCGCGGACGTACCTCGGCATCGAGCCCTACACGGACCCGATCCCGATCCAGCCGACCGCGCACTACGCCATGGGCGGCATCCCGACGAACGTCGAGGGTGAGGTGCTGATCGACAACACCACCGTCGTCCCGGGCCTGTACGCCGCCGGTGAGGTCGCCTGTGTCTCCGTGCACGGCGCCAACCGTCTCGGCACCAACTCGCTGCTCGACATCAACGTGTTCGGCAAGCGGGCGGGCATCGCGGCCGCCGCCTACGCGCAGACGGCCGACTTCGTCGAGCTGCCGGAGAACCCGGAGTCGCTCGTCGTCGAGCAGATCGAGCGCCTGCGCTCGGCCACCGGCAACGAGCGCGTGGCGGAGCTGCGGCGCGAACTGCAGGAGACCATGGACGCCAACGTCATGGTGTTCCGCACCGAGCAGACGATCAAGACGGCCGTCGAGAAGATCGCCGAGCTGCGGGCGCGGTACAAGAACGTGGCGATCCAGGACAAGGGCCGCCGGTTCAACACCGACCTCCTGGAGGCCATCGAGCTGGGCAACCTGCTCGACCTGGCCGAGGTCATGGCCGTGTCGGCGCTCGCCCGGAAGGAGTCCCGCGGCGGTCACTACCGCGAGGACTACCCCAACCGCGACGACGTCAACTTCATGCGTCACACCATGGCGTACCGCGAGGTCGGCGACGACGGCTCCGAGACCGTCCGCCTCGACTACAAGCCGGTCGTCCAGACCCGCTACCAGCCGATGGAGCGTAAGTACTGATGGCTACCCCTGTTCTGGACAAGGTCGAGGCGGAGTCCGCCGCCTCTCCGTACATCACGGTCACGTTCCGCGTGCGCCGGTTCAACCCCGAGGTCGCGGCCGAGGCGAGCTGGCAGGACTTCGTCCTGGAGATCGACCCCAAGGAGCGCGTCCTCGACGGTCTGCACAAGATCAAGTGGGACGAGGACGGCACCCTCACCTTCCGCCGTTCCTGCGCCCACGGCATCTGTGGGTCGGACGCCATGCGGATCAACGGCAAGAACCGTCTGGCCTGCAAGACGCTGATCAAGGACATCAACCCCGAGAAGCCGATCACGGTCGAGCCCATCAAGGGCCTCACGGTCCTCAAGGACCTGGTCGTGGACATGGAGCCGTTCTTCCAGGCGTACCGGGACGTGATGCCCTTCCTGATCACGAAGGACACCAACGAGCCGACGCGCGAGCGCTTCCAGACCGCCGAGGACCGTGAGCGCTTCGACGACACCACGAAGTGCATCCTCTGCGCCGCGTGCACGTCCTCGTGCCCGGTGTTCTGGAACGACGGCCAGTACTTCGGTCCGGCCGCGATCGTCAACGCCCACCGCTTCATCTTCGACTCGCGTGACGAGGCCGGTGAGCAGCGGCTGGAGATCCTCAACGACCGTGACGGCGTGTGGCGTTGCCGTACGACGTTCAACTGCACGGACGCCTGCCCGCGCGGTATCGAGGTCACCAAGGCGATCCAGGAGGTGAAGCGGGCGCTCATCACGCGCCGCTTCTGATCCGCCGCCGCCACAGCGCATGACGGAGGGCCCGCAGGTTCATTCTGCGGGCCCTCCGTCATACGCAGCCGGTCGTGCACGCACCACACTCGAGGGTGCACGCACCACGCACGAGGGCCTCGTCCCCGCGCGGAGCTCAGAGGGAAGCTCCGGGCGGACGAGGCCCTTCGGTCGATCACCCGAGCGGTGATCCGCAGCGCGATCAGCCGCGCAGGACACGGCCCTGGGCGTCGGTGCGGTCGTTGCTCGTGAGGAACAGGATGCCGTCGATCAGGGACCAGAAGCCCAGACCACCGCAGGTGAGGAGCTGGGCGACGCCCACGCCGACGGAGCCGACGTAGAAGCGGCCGATGCCGAGGGTGCCGAGGAAGAGCTGCAGAACGCCGGCGACGATCTTCGACTTGTCCGAGTACGGGCGCCCCTGCGGGTCGTGGCCGAAGGGAGCGTCAGGGGTGGGGACGGTCATGGAAATACTCCTGGATGTACTGACTCAAACAACCGAAGCGGATTGCTCCGGGGGGAATCGCAGGAGAGAAGGCGCGGCAAAATACCGGCAGCAATCGGGCACGGCAGACACCGGCCAACGAATGAGCACGACGTAGTCCCCCGTCATCCCCCCTGTCGCGGTTGCAGCGTAGTGAGACGCAAGGGACGGACGGGAGGGGATTCAGGCGATCGTTCCGATTCCGTGATCCGATTCCAGCCAACTTGCGACACCTGGGCAACATAAAGCGGGCGTAAGGGATTTACGGGGGTCGGCAGGGGGAAGGCGATGAAGTTCGGCCCGTTCGCGGCAGAGCCGCTCAGCGCACGTTGCGGACGATCGTCCACGTCACCGCGATGCCCAGGATCAGGGCCTGGGTGCGGGGCTTCAGTTCGGGGCGCCAGCGGCGGCCGCGCAGGCCCTCGACGGCCCAGCGGCCGAGCAGGGCGAGCGCGAAGGGCGCGGCGAGCAGCAGGACCCGGTTGTCGTGCCAGGCGGCTTCGAAGCGGCCGTGCATCAGGTCGTAGACCATGCGGGTGCCGCCGCAGGCGGGGCAGAGGAGCCCCGTGACATAGCGGAACGGGCACTGGGGCAGTACGTGGCCGGGCTCGTGCGGGTTGGTGCCGTACAGGTACGCGGCGCCCGCCAGCCCGGCGGCGGCCACCGCGAGGGGGGCCGCCGCCGGATGCCGGAGGGTGCTGAGGCCGCGCTCAGCCACGCAGGACACGCCCGTTGGAGTCGGTGGTGTTGCTGCCGGTGAGCAGGATGATGCCGTCGACCAGCGCCCAGATGCCGAGGCCGCCGCAGGTGAACAGCTGCGCGAGGCCGAGGCCGACGTGGCCGATGTAGAAGCGGCCGACGCCGAAGGAGCCCAGGAACAGCGAGAGGATGCCGGCGACGATCTTCGACTTGTCCGAGTACGGGCGCCCGTAAGGGTCGTAGCCGTACGGGGCGTTGGGGTCGCCGGTGTACGCGCCGCCCGGCGTGGGAGGCACCTGGTAACCGCCCTGCTGGGGGTAACCACCCTGCTGCGGATAGCCGTAGCCGGGCTGGCCCGCGCCCGGCTGCTGGTAACCGCCCGGAGTCCCGTACGGGTCGCCGGCCTGCGGAGCCCCGTACGGGTTGGCGCCCGGCTGGCCGGGGGCCGCGCCCGGGTACCCGTATCCGGGCTGCGGCGGCTGCGGGGGCTGAGCGGGCTGCTGAGGCTGCTCGGTCACGGTACTGACTCCTGCGTGTCGTTTGCTTGAGCGGCTGGAGCGGCTCAATGACTGAATGGCTGAACGGCTGACTATGGGCTGTCCGTCATATTGCAGGAGGGAAGGGCCCGGAGAGAAGTTGTCACCTCGGCCGGACCCTCAGACCGCTCCCGCGTGTGGGCGGAGTCACATCCCGCGGACGCGACCCCCGTGCCCGGGCGAGCAGCATCGCCTTGCTGAGGATGCCATCGAGCATACGGTCGCCCTGGTAGAGGGGACAGCCGGTCTGCGGGGTTCCGTTCCCGCGGGCGACGGTCGGCAGGGGGATCGGTGCGTCCGGATCAGCCCATGTCCCGTGACATCGACCTGTCGTCGTCCCAGGCCATGGGGTCCTGCTCCACGGTCTTCAGCAACTGGTCGAACACGGACCGGTCGTACAGGACCGCGCCGTACATCTCGACGATCCGCCTTCCGTTGATCGCGGCTGTGGGGGTGCCGGGACCGCCCGGGTTCTCGGATCCGCCCGCCCGCTCGTAGGCCTTCTCCGACCTGGTCACGAAGTCGCGGTACCTCATGGTCTTGACGGCGGAGTCGAAGGCCGGGCCGCGCAGCCCGTCCACCTCGTCGGCGAGCTTCAGCAGATAGGCGTCGGTGAAGCCGTCGACCGCCTCCTCCGGCTGGTTCTCGTAGAGGACGGCGTGGTACTCGGCGAACTTGCCCTTCTCCAGCGCGGCGCGCAGTGCGTTGACGGCCTTCTTGGAGCCGCTGCCGCCGAGTCTGTCGTCCAGGAAGGAGGCGAGGGTGTACTCGGTCACGACCGTGCGCCCCAGCGTCCGTTCACGCGCGGCCGGACCGCCGCCGGTCTGCTCGAACTCCTCGCAGTAGGGGCAGCGCGGGTCCTCGTACAGATGAACGGTGACCGGCGCCTCGGGGTCACCCACGCGGATCGTCGTGCCGTCCTCGTCGAGTGCCTCGGGCACGTCCCGCAGTTCCTTGTACGCGACCCTCGGCTCATCCCGGTTGGCGCGCTGCCCGCATCCCGCGACCAACAGCCCCAGCGCGACGGCCACCACGACCGCCGTCCGTCTTCTCCGCCCGTACCCCATCGCGAACACCCCTCCCCGTTGACGAGGGGCCCGGATCCCAGCCGCGCAGTTCCCCTCCAGAATTCGCCCCGCGCCTCGGGATCTCGCCGGGCGGCGTTGGCATGTCCGCGTACTGTACGACGCACCGAGACCCCCTCGCACCGCGAAAAATCCAGCCCTGGGCCGTGCCATCCTTACGTCCCTCAACAAGCCTTTCCCGTAAGCCTGTTCGGCGCGAGAACGAGATCGACCGCCAGCGGCCGGCGCATGGGCGAGCGTCTGTCCGCAAACGCTCGCGAAAACCGGTGAGGCAGCCATCCCGTGCGGGCTCGCCCGGGCGAGCCCGCACACACATCGCAGGAGACACACACCCCGCATGAGACGCATGTTGACGTCCAGGAAGACCCGCCTGGTTCTCGCGACGGCCGTGGCCGTGTCGCTGACCGGCGGACTGCTCACCCTCTCGACCGGCGCCGCGAGTGCCGCCCCCGCCAAGCACGCCGACGACTTCAACGGCGACGGATACCGGGACTACGCGGTCCCCGGCTACGGCGAGTTCACCGTGACGTACGGGACCGCCGCGGGACCCGGCAACAAGACCAGGACGTTCACACAGAACAGTGCCGACGTCCCCGGGAAGGCCGGTGACGCGGGCGGCCTCGGCGATGATTTCGGCAATGATCTCGCCGCCGCCGACCTCAACCGCGACGGCTACGCCGACCTGGCCGTCGCCGACCGCTCCGAGAAGGTGAGCGGGAAGGCCGGCGCGGGCGCGGTCACCATCATGTGGGGCGCCAAGTCCGGTCTCGGCACCAAGGCGACCCGGCTCCCCGTCAAGGCCAAGTACCTCCGCGGCTTCGGGAACGAACTCGAAACCGGAGACTTCGACGGTGACGGCAGGGCGGACCTTGCGGTCGCCGACGGCATCGACACCGTCTCCGTGTACCGGGGCGGCTTCACCCAGGCCGGCAGGACCGGAAAGGTCACCAGGCACACCCGCTCGAACCACTCCCGCACCTTCGAACCCACCGGGCTGGTCGCGGGAAAGGTGACCAAGGACAAGGCCACCGACCTGTACGTCCTCGGCCAGGGCTACCGCAAGGACAAGATGACCCAGGACACCTGGTTGCTGCGTGGTGGCAAAACGGTCAAGTGGAGCAGCAAACTGGTGGTGATCAACAGCAAGGAGCCGGACTACGGCCCGACCGGCGTCATCGCCGACTTCGACAAGGACGGCTACGGAGACCTGGCGGTCAGCGACACGTCGTACAACAAGGGCGCGGGCTCGGTGGTCGTCGTGCGCGGCGGCAAGGGCGGACCGGCCGCCAAGTACCGGATCACCCAGGCAACTTCGGGCGTCGCCACGGCCGCGACGAAGGGTGACGGCTTCGGGTACGAACTCTCCGCCGGCGACACGAACCGCGACGGTCACCCGGACCTCGCGGTCGGCGTCCCCGGCGAGAAGGTCGGCTCAGTGAAGGACGCGGGCGGCTTCCACCTCCTGCACGGCGGCAGGAAGGGCCTGTCCGGCACGGGCTCCCAGTGGTTCAGCCGGGCGACGGCGGGAGTTCTCAAGGACCCCAAGGAGTACGAAGAGTTCGGCTCCGCCCTTCGCCTGCGCGACTTCGACGGCGACGGCGACAAGGACCTCCTCGTCGGCAGCATGAACCGTGAGACGTCCCTGTTCTTCCGGGCGGACGAGTCCGGCATCACGACGGACGGCATGACAGAGCTGAGCCTGAAGCCGGCCTTCCCGCAGTAGCGACAGCTTCGCGAGCGTTGACCGCTTGGCCGGATCGCATCCAACTCCTGTGACGGATGGGGCGGTTGATCACACACTGACCCCATGACCATCCTGAGGAAAGCCGCGGCCGCAGTGTCGGCCGCGGCCGCGATCCTGATCGCGATACCCCCCACAGCCTCGGCGACGCCCGTCCACCACGACCCGTACGGCGGCACGCTCGTCCGGGAGAACTTCAACCGTCTCCCGCTCGGCCCGGTGACCAAGGGCCGGGGCTGGACCACCGACGCGTCGGGCGGCACGCTGACCGTCGTCCCCGGCACGCACGGCCACGGCCGGGAGCTCCGCCTCCGCACCGAGGGCAACGGGCGCGCCTTCATGGTGCTGCCCGACCTCGCCCCGCCCGGCAACAGCCTCTGGGCCCGGATGCGGCTGCGGGTGACCGAGTTCCCCACGGCCCCCGACTGGGCGCACTGGACCCTCGCGGAGGCCTCCGGCACCGACTCCCCCACCCTGGTCCGCCCCCTCGGCGGCCAGTACGCCCCCACCGACAACGGCAACTTCTATGGCGTGGGCTCCGACCTGGGCCCGACGGGCGACTGGACGAACTGGAAGACCTCGGCGCCGGCGGTGGCCGGGAAGTGGCAGTGCGCGGAGTTCCACCTGGACGCCACGGACAACCGCGTCACGGTCTACCTGAACGGTGTGCCCCAGCCCGACCTGACCGTCTCCACGAAGAACCACGGCGGCACGACGGACGACTTCACCTTCCCCACCTTCGACAAACTGAAGCTGGGCTGGCAGCTGTACCAGTCGAACCCGACGCCGTCGACGTTCGAGATGAGGATGGACGACATCGCGGTGACCAGCCGGCGGGTGGGGGGTTGCGGGGCCTGACGGAAGGGATCGAGTACAGCGCTCCTATTTCCGACGCCCGTGAAAATCTCAGTCACCCCTCATAGACTTGCGCCACACACAAACCCTTACTCGCAGCAGTATCGTAAACATTCCACAAATCATCCAAAGATTGCCTCAACCCGTCTAGGTAACCTCCAGGGATTCCTCCGCGAATAATACCGGACAGAACATCCGGCGCTCCTCGCATCACTTCTTCGACACTCACAGAAGAAAAGAAGCGGGCCACCGACTCGACCTCGACGATAGAGAGAAACATACAGACCGTTCCGACTTCGTCATCACCTAGGACGGTCCCGCCGGAGACTGCCATTTCCCCGATTTCACGCGCATTCGCGTGAAGCAACAGCTGCTCAATGACGTCTCCGTCGTCACCCAGATCGCAAAGATCGACAGCAGGATCAGAGCCCATCAGGCGAAAACGGTTGATCACCCGCTCGAACCCGGAGGAAACATCCATTGCGGAAACAGGGAACAGGGAAATGTTCACGGCAACGTCACCTTCTTACAGACGTCAAGGTCAATAGGCTAGCAGGGGGCCGAGGATACCAGGAGCCAAGGGGGAATCTGCCGAACCCCAAGGACTTCGCGACCAGTCATGATTCTCTACATTCACATGCCACCACTCCCTGAAGTCGGACGTGAATTTCTTCAAGGGTTTCTCAACCGTCACTGGCGCGCGAAGAGGAGGAGTGGGAGGGTTGGGATCTTTCCCCTTATCGCGCCTCATTTTCTGCATCCTATAGGTGATCACACCATCACTCTTCACCGACGGGAAAGCATCTATCCACTGATCGGGCTTGAATAGATTGGGCCCCTTGAGTGGAGTCATATCGAAGCCGATTTTCACTTTGAGATTCTTCGTCTCTTCGCTTCCTTCCAATTGCTTCTTCAGACTCTTCACATATTCCTTTACTTCCGCATCACCCTTGACCTCCGCCCCACCACCAGCGTGCTTAACATCCCATACATAGACGGCATCTTCGGTCCAGTACAAGAGATCGGCCCACCCGCCGTTCTTTCTGCCCGGAACGTTTTTGATGTAGTTCTCGGAGTCACGAAATCCGACCGTTTGCTGAAGATCGACAGTTACCTGCCCACCCCCTTTGGGCTGCAGCGTTCGCAGCCACGACTTATACATAATGATCACCGTGTCGTGCGCCTTTGTGTACTTCTCCTTAATGTACTGAGCCCTCTGCTTCTGCTGCTGTTTGGCAATTTGAGCCTCAGCCTTGACGAGGTCCAGCAAGCCAGTCGGGTCGCTGCGCGAAACCGGACTATTGTGGCTATACGCATACCCGTTCATCTGGAGCGGATCAGTCATAACCATGATCGGATCCGCCGAGATGAAGCGGCCCGAGTTCTGGTCGTACTCGCGGGCGCCGATGTGCGTCAGGCCGGTGGCGGTGTCCTCGATGCCGACGCCGATGTAGCCGCGCTTGTTGGGCCACGACGCCGGCTTCGGGCCGCGGAGTTCGCCGTACGGCTTGGCGGCTCGGCGGGTGACCGCCTGGCCGCTCGCCAGGGCCACCGCCGTGTTCGCCGTGCCCAGGTGGTCCGCGAGGAGGGCCGAGAGCTGGTGCCCCGTCGTCGCGCCGCTGGTCGCCGTGCGGGTCACCATCGGGGCGCCGGGCTGGGCGTAGGACCGGGAGGCGCGGGTCACCGCACCGGAACTGCCGGTCGTCACCTCCGTCTCACCCAGGTACAGCGTCGTACCGGACGAGGAGTTCTCCAGGAGGCGGTTGCCGGTGGCGTCGTAGACGTACGTCGTCTTCTTGGTGCCGACCGTGATCGTGTCGAGCTTGTTCTCCGAGGTCCACTTCAGGTCCTGGGCCCCGGCCGGCAGATCACGGAGCTTCGTGTTGCCCACCGCGTCGTACGTGTACGTGCTGCCCTGACCCGCCGGGCTGGACGAGACCGAGGTCATCGTGTGCGGCTGCTTGGACGCGTTGTAGCCGTACGTGAAGGTGACGTTCTTGGTCGCGTCCGCCGGGTCGGCCTCGGTCAGGGTGGCCCGGTTGCCCAGCCAGTCGAAGGTGAAGGACTGGTGGTAGGCGGTGGCGCCCGTGGAGACGGTGTTCGCGGCCGGGGCGGTGGCCGCCAGCGTCGACTTGAGCGAGGCGTCCGGGCTGGACGCGTCACTCGCCGTGTCCGGCGCGTCGGCGACCGGCCCCGACGAGGCCGCGTAGTCCGTGCGCGGACCCCACGTCGTACCGTTCGCCGACTTGCACCCCGTGCCGTTGCCAGTGGGCGTGATGTTCGACGTCCAGGCGTTGGCCAGCTCCCCCATCACGTCGTACGTGAAGCACTGCATGTCCCAGGTGTCACCCGAAGCATCAGACAGCTGACGGGCGTTCGACGTGATGACGCCGGACTTGTCGTACGAGTACGAGCTGTCCGAGATGCGGTGGGGACCGGCGGTCTCGCGGTCCGCGACCGTGCGCTGGAGGCGTCCGGTGTGGGGGTCGACGAAGTTGGTCGTCCACACGCGGCTCGGCTGGGAGCCGGACACCGTGCGCAGGGGTTCACCGTACGGCGAGTAGGTGACGTCGGACGTGTACCAGGCGAGACCCGAGGTCGACTCGGTGAGGCCGTCGCTGTTGTAGCGGGTGACGACCTTCTCCTGGGCCAGGCCGCCCACCGAGGGCAGTGTGACCGTCTGCGGCTTTCCGGTCTGCGTGTATGTGTACTTGTACGGGTACGTGCCCGCGACGCCCGTCGTCATGGTGTTGGCGGGGATCACCGTCTCGGTGCCCGTCGGCCGGTACTCGGTGTCGTAGCCCGTGACGCGGCTGATGTAGTCACCGTTCGCGGTGTGCCTGGTGGAGGCGACCGGCTGGCCGAGGGCCCCCGACAGGGAGTCGTACGTGAACGACTTGACGGGAACGCTCGTCTCGGAGCCCTCACGGACGAACCTGACCCGGCCCAGCTCGTCGTACTCCGTGTACGTCGTCCGCTTCTCGGCGTCCGTGACCTTGTACGGCCGGTCGGCCTCGTCGTACCACGTGTCCGTCTTGCCGACGTCCGGGTCGGTCGTGGAGGTGACCCGGCCCCGGGCGTCGTACGTGTACGTCCACTCGTTGCCGGCAGGGTCGGTGACGCTGGTGCGCAGGCCTCGGTCGTCGTACCCGTAGGTCGTCGTGCGTCCGGCGCTCGTGCTGTCGTCCTTGTGGTGGACGATGGAAGTGACCCGGCCGAGCGCGTCCGTGACGGTCCGGACGCGCGGCGACGTCGAGCCGGCCGGGTCCACGGAGGTGAACGTGTCGCCGTACTCCGACCTGGCCGTGTACACCTTCTTCTCGTCGTGGAACGTCGACTGACTGACCGGCCTTTCCAGACCGTCGTAGAGGTGCTTGATCCGGCTCGGGACGAGCGACTTCGACCTGGGCGAGAAGAGTTCGGCGGCCGGCTCGTTCTTCGCGAGGTAGGCGCTGGTCTGCTCGTCGGCCAGGCCGTGGTCGTTGTAGGTGGTGTCCGTGACGACGCGGCCGGGGCCGTGCGCCTCTGACTGCGTCTGGACCTGGCGCATCAGGCCGTCGTAGATCGTCACCTGGCGGCTGTACGTGCCGTCGTCCTTGAGCGACCTGGTCGTGATGGCGGCGGGCCGCGACTCCTTCGAGGTGGCGATCGCCGGCTGGTACTCGATCTCGACGTTCGGTGACTTGGAGCCCGAGGAGCGGGACGGCGACCAGCCCTTCACGAAACGGCCGAGGGCGTCGTACTCGCTACGGGTGACCCGGCCGTTGGCGTCCTTGACCGTCAGCGCCAGGCTGCGGCCCGGATCGAAGGTCGTGGTGACCGCGTGGCCCTTGGCGTTGATCGCCTCCACCGAGGTGACGGGACCACCGGTGTCGCCCGGGGTGTACCGCATCTCCGTCGTGCCTGCGCCCGGCTTGGCGACGGTACGGACCCGGCCCAGCGGGTCGTACGTCGTCTTCGTGACGACCGAGTACGAGGTTCCGGCACCGTTCACCCCTGCCGCGGCCGTGACCAGACCCTTCGTCGGGGCATCACCGTAGGACTGGTTGTCGTAGGTGGTGCGGCTCGCGCTGATCAGCTGCTTGGCGGGGTCGGCACTGTCGTGATCCGCGCAGGTGGTGCCCGTGGTGCGCTGCTGCTTGGGCAGGCCGATGAGCCAGGCCGACGTGTTGTGCACGTACGACGTCCTGGTGCAGATCTGATCGGAGAACGCCTCGCCGGAGCCGTCCGGCTTGACCACCGCCGTCTCGACCTGGACCGGAATGCCGTAGGTGTCGTCGACGGTCGTCAGGGTCCGGACGGCCCGCCAGCTGTCACCGACCTTCTGGATCTCGTCCGTACGCTTCACACCACTGCGATGGGCCAGGAGCGGATCCATGTCCGCACCGTCCTCGGCCTCACGGAACCGGGACGCGGTCTGCTTCGACCAGGGGTAGGTCAGGGTGCGCTTCTTCGGCGTGCCCTTGTCCGAGTCGAGGTAGGTGAGACTCTCCGCCGCCATGCCCGCGTACTGCGGCTCGTCGTCGGTGACGAGCGTGTACGTGCCCGTGGAGTCCTTGACCTCGCCGCCGACGCCCTGGAAGTAGCGTGTCTCGGAGTAGGACTGCGCCTGCGGCGCTCCCGCGGAGGTGGTGGTCCTGCTGCCCTTGGTGACCGCCACCTGGCGGTAACCGCGCCAGACGCTGTGCGTACGCAGGGACGGCCGGGTGAACTCGTCGTCGGTCTTCGCCCAGGCGGGGTCCGTGTAGTCGTACTGGGTGTAGATCAGTTTTCCCCGCGAGGTGACCTTGTCGTTCTCGGTCACGGAGTGCACGACGTACTTGTTGAACCACGACTTCGCGGGCTTCTTCTCGTCGCCGTCCGGCGACCAGCGGACCGGGTAGCAGGTGCCGTTGTTCTTGCCCTTGTCCTCCGACGGCTCGCTCGCGCAGCCACCCTTGTACTCGACCTCGATGTCACCGCCGTGCTCGGTGGCCACTGTGCCGATGCGGGGGCGGGTGAAGGGCGGACGCTGGTCCTTCGGGCCGCTCGACACCAGGTTGGGGAGCTGGCGGTCCCTCAGGCGCCCCTTCAGTTCCGAGGAGGAGCCGACCGTGTACTCGCCGAAGCTGACGCCGTCCTTGTGCTGGAGCGTGCCGGTGGTGTCGCCCGGGGCGAAGCCGCGACGGGTGATCGAGTTCAGCCAGAGTCCGGGGGACGTGTAGTACCAGTCCTCGGGGAAGGACTGGTGGAGTTCGTAGGTGTCCACCTTGCCCAGGCCGGTCTGGCCGGCGCGGGCCGCCTTCGTCGTCACCGAGTCCAGGCGCATCTGCGACCAGAAGGAGGGGAAGGCCGGGCAGAGCTTCGACGTCGACTTGCAGTTGAGGTTGCCGGGGGTGTCCCACCAGGGGCGGTACGCACCCGGGTCGGAGGTCTTGGCGAAGTTCGCCGCGTCGCAGGCCGTCGCCGACTTCAGGCAGCGCTGTGCCACACCGAACTCGACGGTCGCGGAGGGCTTGGTCAGGTCCGCGTGCATGCCGTACTCGATGGTCTTCGGGTAGGCGAAACGGTCGTACTGCTCGGGGGACTTGAACTTCTTCTTCACCGCGTAGTGGTTCGTCTCCTGCTTCCAGGTGACGACCAGGGTGTTGCCATGTACGTCGACGACCTTGTCCAGGCCCCAGCGCCAGGCCTGCTTCTTGCCGGTACCGCAGCGGGAGTCGGCGAAGGCCGTGGCGTGGCAGGGCTCACCGGGGTGGTTGCCGAAGACGGGGACCGTGGAGACGGAGTCGGTGTCGGCGTGACCGCCGCCGACCTGGTTGAGCCCGTAGTAGTACTTCGTGCCGTCCGTGGTCGTGACGATCCAGTACTCGCCGTTGTTGTCGCCGTTGGTGCCGCCGACGCGGTGCTCGACGCGGGTGCCGTCGTCGCTCTCGGGGCGGTAGATCTCGGTGTCTTTCTCGGGGTCGCTGCCGGAGGCGGCGTCCCGCACCAGTTCCGTCGTCTTGCCGCCCAGGGACATCACGGCGTTGTGCGACACCCAGCACAGGTCGGACGTCTTGTCCTTCTTGGCGGTGTTGTTGGCGGTGCCGGACTTCATCTTCTTGCGGTCGTCCTGGCAGGCGCGGTAACGGCGCTCGATGTGACCGGCGTCGTAGTCCCAGCCCTCGCCGATCCAGGAGGACTGGGGAGAGGCGACGGCTGTACGGCCGTCCACGGTCTGGGAGTTGTAGCTGAACTCGACGTTGGGGGCAGGGCCCGCGGGGGCGGCCGGGACCGTCAGCGGATACGACCAGGTGAACGCACCGGACGAACCGCCGGCCGACCACTTGCCGCTGGAGGCCAGCGGTGTGGCCTTGAACGTGCCGCCGGCACCGCCGCCGGAGTCGACCGCCCCGACGACGGCCGTGTCACCGGTCGCGGCGACCGGAGTGACCCCGGTGGCCGACGTGACTCCGGTGGCCGACGTGACTCCGGTGGCCGACGTGACTCCGGTGGCCGACGTGCGGTAGGACGCCTGGGCGATCGACGGTCCGCCGGGCGGGGTCGTCCGTGCCGAGGCGGGCGTGACGGTTCCGTCCGCCGCCGTGTCGACCGTGGCGGTGATCGACTGGGTGCTGATGTCATTCGTGGTCTCCAGTTCCTCGTACTCCTGGCATGCCTCGTCGTCGGGCGTGGTCAGGTAGCACTCGGGGAACTGGACGAAGCGCAGGCGCGAGGCCCAGTCGGCGCCGTAGAGGTTCTTGAACTTCGCGTAGTCGAGCTTGACCGCGATCGGCACGGAGCCGGTGGCGGGAGCCTGGACCTTCACGACGGTGCCGTCGACGCCCTGCGACACGGCGGCCGCGCGGTCGTAGAGCTGGACCTGCCAGGTGCCGGTGGGTGCGGCCTGGTCCGGAGCCTGCCCGAGACTGACGGGGAGACTTCCGGCAGGGGTCATGCCGACCTGTCGCGCGGTCGCGGCCGTCCGCGCCGATGCGGGACCGGTGCTCGCGGCCGAGCCGAAGTCGACCGGCTCCGTGCCGGCCACCGGTGTGACGACCGTGCCTGTCGGGGCCTGCTGCCGGTCCGGCGGGACGTCGACCTTCAGCGTCTCCAGGTCGGGTTCGGCGACCGCTCCGGCGACGATCTCGTCCTCGCCGAGGGTCTCCAGCTTGACGGTCTCGCGGCCCTTCTCGGCCGCGGCCGGGTCGGGCGGCAGCGCGAACGACTGCGCGGGCAGCAGACCCACGAGCAGCGCCGCCCCGAGCGTGGGCACGACGGCCGCGCGCACCCGGCGCAGCCGACGCGAGCGGACAGGCAAGAAGCGACCGAACACGGCGAGGTCCCCCCGGACCATTCGAGGCGGGGCCGGGAATGGACCACGCGTGATGGCGTATCAGATGGGCAGATTCTGTGTCGGCTCTGTGGAGTTCCGCTAGATCGACCCAGAGGATGTGATGATCGCCACGGCGCGTAATGCAAGGTAACGGTCAGTGAAGTTTATTCTGCATTTACCTGTGCTTTGCCGGAAGCAGTGACTCGTCTGCGATCAACCGCGCAGTTCATGAGGACTTGCCGCAAACACCCATGAAATCAAGGCGGTTAGCTGCCGTTCTGCAGCACTTTGCCCCAAGAGGGGCCGTCACCGCAGCAGTTGCCGACGATCACGCCCAACACTCTTTACGGTTCCCGCTGTTACTCGACTCATTCGACGCCCTCCCTTTGCGATGGGTGACGACAGCGCTCTCGTGAGCCATCATCGGCTGGCCCGGCCGAGCCCTGTCCCGCGCCGGTTCCACAGGGGGAAGGGGAATTCGCCCGATGACGCGCAAGGAGCGCAACGGGCGCCGCGTGCCCGGCGGACGGACCACCGCCGTCGTACTCACCGCGGCGCTCGCTGCCACCGGCATCACTTTCATCGGCCTCGGCCTGGACCAGCCGGGTCCGCACGGCAGGTCGGGTGGCGACCGCAGGGCGAAGCCGGTCACGGACGCCGCCGCGCTCGCGCGGGCCGCGAAGACCGGGAAGCCCGTCGAGGTCACGGCGCTGCGAACGGCACGGTCCACCACCTGGGCGCGGCCCGACGGCAGGATGGCCAAGAAGCTCTACTCCTCCCCGGTCCGGGCCAAGGTGGGCGGCGAGTGGAAGGACATCGACTACGACCTCCGCCGCACGGGGAACGGCTGGGAGCCGAAGGCCACCAACACCAGGATGGTGTTCTCGGCCGGCTCCGAGGCGACACGTGACGGCGAGGAGCGTGCCTCCCGATCCACCGCGCACCGGGTCTCCCTGCTCAAGGGCCTCACGACAGTCACCGCCGCCGACGCAAGCACCCTCGTCACCCTCACCGTCGACGGCCACGACATCCACCTCACCTGGCCCGGCGCGGTACCCGCACCGATCGTCGACGGCTCGCGCGCCCTGTACCCGGAGATCTTCCCGGGTGCCGATCTGGTGCTGACGGCCGACGACGACGGCTTCGCGCAGTTGCTGGTCCTGAAGAACAGGCAGGCCGCGGCGGACCCGCGCGCCCAGCAGCTCACCTACGGCATCACCTCGGCGGACCTGTCGTTCCGGCTGAACCCGATCACCGGCGTCCTCGCCGCCGAGGACGCGGACGGTGAAGAGGTCGCGCTGTCGCCGACGCCGCTGATGTGGGACAGCAGCGGCGCCCCGGCGGTCACCGACGGTTCGGTCGGCGCCTCCGCGCAGCCCACCGACCCGGAGAGCCCCGACGCCGACGACTCGTCGACCCCGACACCGGGCGACGACGCGAGCGCCACCGAGGAAGAACTCGTCGAGACGGACGAGCAGGTCGACCCGGACCCCGAGGAGCTCCCAGTGGGCACCGACGACCCCGCGCCCACTCCGTCGGACTCACCGCCTCCCTCCGCAC
Source organism: Streptomyces sp. NPDC057438 (assembly GCF_042802995.1). Taxonomy (NCBI): domain Bacteria; kingdom Bacillati; phylum Actinomycetota; class Actinomycetes; order Kitasatosporales; family Streptomycetaceae; genus Streptomyces; species Streptomyces sp. NPDC057438. The sequence continues at coordinate 35,282 of NZ_JBHVDD010000022.1, read as the reverse complement.
CGGCCGAGCCGACGCCCGAGCCCTCGCAGTCCGGCTCGGCGGCCACCCTCAGCCTGCCCGGTCTCGACGGCCCCTCCCCCGACTCCCGCGGCGAGCTGGTCGAGACCGACCTGTCCGGAGGGAACTGGCTCCTCACTCCCGACCAGGACTTCCTCCGCGACCCGGCCACCACGTACCCGGTCTTCGTCGACCCGTCGGTCAAGAAGCACGTCCAGAACTGGACCACCGCGTACAGCCGGCACCCCAACGCCACGTTCTACAACGGCAAGGGCTTCAACAAGGGTGGTACGCACGAGGCCCGGGTCGGCTTCGAGTCGGACACCTGGGGCACCTCGCGCTCGTACTTCAACATCGACTTCGACAAGGACCTCAAGGGCACGAAGATCGTGTCGGCGAAGCTGTACATGCTGGAGACGTACTCCTGGTCGTGCAGCGCCCGCTCGATGAGCGTGCATCTCACCGGCAAGGTCAACGGACGGACCAACTGGAGGAACGCGCCCAGGCTGCACGACGGCAACAAGATCACCACCAAGAGCTTCGCGCACGGCTACAAGTCCGGTTGCCGGGACGCCTGGGAAGGCTTCAACGTGCGTACGGCCGCCCAGAAGAAGGCCGACGACGGCCGGGACACCATCACGTTCGGGATGCGCGCCCGCGACGAGCACTCGCAGTACGCGTGGAAGAAATTCCAGGCCAACGGGGAGAACCCGCCCGTGCTCGAACTCGTCTACAACCGCAAGCCCGCCGCTCCCACCTCCCTCGACCTCGGCCCCGACGCCAAATGCACCACCACTCAGCCGTACGTCCGGATGGGATCGGGAAGTCTGACCTTCACCGCCAAGGCCTCCGACAGGGACAAGAATCTCGACTACTTCGACTTCGACCTGTGGCCGCACGGCAAATGGGCGAAGACGGGCGACCTTCTCGGCAAGACCGGCAAAGTGAACGCGCGCGACGACGACAAGGGCACCGCGCTGGAGACGACCGACGAGTTCCCCACCAGCAAACTGACCAACGGCACCCTCTACTCCTGGCGGGTGCGGGCCCGGGACGACGCGGGATCGTTCTCACGGTTCTCCCCGGCCAAGACGCCGTGCCGCTTTGTCCTCGACACCACCGCACCGAAGCTGCCCAAGGTCGGTTCCACCGACTTCCCCAACGCCGACACCGACGAGAACGGTTTCGGCAGCGGCGCCGACGACTCGAAGTGGAGCACGAAGAAGTTCGGCACGGCGGGCACCTTCACCGTGCGCGCCCTCAACACGGACGTCGTGCGGTACGAGTACGGCTTCAACTCGCCCAGCTACCCCTTCCATCTGGACCGGAAGGCCGGCACCTCGACCTCCGTCAGCGCCACGCTGACCAATGCCAAGCCGCCCACCGCCGGGCCCAACGTGCTGTACGTGCGGACCGTGGACGGCGCCGGCAACGTGTCACAGCCGACGAAGTACTTCTTCTACGTCTCCCCGCGCGACCAGGCCGACTCACCCGGCGACTTCACCGGGGACAAGCTCCCGGACCTGATGACCGTCACCGAAGCCGGCAACCTGTCCCTCTACCCCTCCCAGGCCACCAACGACCTCGCCAAGGGCTCCGGTGACCTGGACTACTCGATGGCCGGCGCCTACCGGGCCAACCCCGACAAGGATCCGAACGGCGACGACCTGCCTCCGTACGCCGGCGCGCCCTCCGGGCACTTCAAGGGCGCTCTGATCACCCACAACGGGGACATCTACGGCGGTGACGGCCTCCAGGACCTGGTGGTGCGCGTCGGCGGCAGGCTGTGGGTGTATCCCGGCGACGGCTACGGCGCCGTCAACATCGACAAGCGCGTGGAGATCCTGCTTCCCGAGGGGGCTCCCAGCCCTGCCTCGCTGACGCAGATCGTCTCCACGGGCGACGCCACCGGCGACGGCCGTACCGACTTCTTCGCCACCGCGGGCGACGAACTCTGGGCTCTCACCGGTTACCACGGGGCCACCATCGACCAGGCGACCCGGCTGTCGGCCTCCGCCTGGACCGAGCGCGACATCGTGACCGTCCTGGACATCACCGGGGACGGCGTGACGGACCTGGTGTACCGCGCGGACGTCCACTCCCAGCTCATGCTCCGCAAGGGCAAGGCGGCGAGCGGCGGCGGCACCGACCTGGACTCCCTGTCGTCCGGCGCCGACTCCTCCGGCGGCACCGATCTCGAGTACGGCTCCGCCGGCTGGTCCGAGGCGAACATCCCGCTGCTCATCGGAACGCCGGATGCCAACGGGGACGGCATCCCCGACATCTGGACCGTGCGTTCCGACGGCTCGGTCCGCTTCTACGCCGGCGGCAAGACGGTCCTGTCGGGCTCGGGTACGGAGATCATCGCGCCCGCGAGCTACTGGAAGACCCGGATCGCCATCGGCTGACCGGAGCGAGCGTGGGACGGGGGCCGGTCGCGGGAAGCCGCGGTCGGCCCCCATCGCCATACCCAGGCCACCGTCCCCCGACCGCGCAGGCGCGTGCTGTCGCTCCCGCCGTCGTCCCGGCCGACGCTCTAATCTGACGACATGTCAGACAAAGAGTCACATGCGTCACATCTGTCACACGAGTCGCACGAGTCGTACGACCTGCTCGGTTTCGACAACGTCCTCCTCCCCGTCGGCGACCTCGGCCAGGCCGTCTCCTTCTACGAGCGAGCCGGCTTCGACGTGGGCTTCCGGCTGGACGAGGCCGGGGTCGCGGGGCTGAAGGTGGGCAAGGAGACGCCCGGGCTGCTGCTGCGGGTGGAGGAGGAGCTGCCGCAGCGGCCGCCCGTGTGGGCCTCCGCGCGAGTGTGGCTGGAGGTGCCCGACGCACGGGCCGCCGCACGGGCCCTCGCGGCGGCGGGCGTGCCGCCGCTCGACGCCCCGTTCTCCGTCGCCACCGGATGGACCGTCGAGTTCGCGGATCCCTGGGGGAACGTCATCGGGCTCACGGACTACAGCAAACGGCCGGAGCTGGCCCGCACCCCATGACCGGCCCGCACCGCATGACCGGCCCGCACTCCATGACCGCTTGAACGTGTTCAAAAAGAGGTCTACAGTCTCTCCCAGGACGCTTTGAACGCGTTCAAGAATGTTGCTGAGGGGTGGGGACATGGATCTCACGGTCGTCGCGTATGTCGTCTATTCGCTGGTCAGCGTGGGGCTGACGGTATGGGTCGCGCGGACGTTGAGCAGGAACGGGCGGATCTTCCTCTCGGACGTACTGCGAGGGAACGAGACGCTCGCGGACGCGGTGAACCATCTGCTGGTGGTCGGGTTCTATCTCGTGAACCTGGGCTTCGTGGCGCTGTACCTGAACGCCGACGGCGCCATCACCACTCCGCGCGAGGTGTTCGAGGAGGTGTCGGCGAAGCTCGGCGTGGTGCTGCTCGTGCTCGGGGCGCTGCACCTGGGGAACGTGTTCGTGCTGAACAAGTTCCGGCGGCGGGGCGTCATGGAACGGGAGCAGCTGCCGCCGGTCCCACCGCAGGGCTGGGTGGCTCCGACAGGCGCTCCGACAGGCGCTCCGACGGGGCACGCGTGAGCGCCGCGGCCGGGCCGGCCGCCGTGGACCGGGGCGCCGAGGGCGTCCCGGTCCACGGGCTCACCGTGCTGTACGACGCCGGGTGCGGGCTGTGCGCCTTCCTGCGGGAGTGGCTGGGCAGGCAGCGGCAGTTGGTTCCGCTGACGTTCGTGGCGGCGGGTTCGCAGGAGGCGCGGCGGCTGTTCCCGGCGCTCGATCACGGGGAGACGCTGGAGGAGATCACGATCGTGGGGGACGGCGGGCAGGTGTACCGGGGGTCCGCGGCCTGGATCGTGTGTCTGTGGGCGCTGCGCGAGCACCGGCCGCTCGCACACCGGCTGAGCACCCCGACGGGCGCCCGGCTCGCGCGCACCGCCGTCCTCACCGCCGCGAAGTGGCGGGGCGCCCACCGGCAGCCCGGCTCGGGCTGCGGGAGCGGCGGGGCCGAGCTGACGGGATGGGCGTACGACCGGAGGTACGGGTGGGTGTACCGGCCTCCCGGTGACTGTGACACCGGTACCTGCCCGACTCGTTAGGCTCTGCCTGTGCCCGCAGCGAACGACAGTCCCAGCCCAGAGCCCATTGACGACAAGCTCGCCGCGGGGCCCGGCGGCCCCGGGGACGGTACGGAACAAACCGGCCCCAAGGGCTCCGCCAAGTCCGAGCAGACCCGCGCGCTGATCCTGGAGACCGCGCTACGGCTGTTCCAGGAGCGCGGGTACGACAAGACGACGATGCGGGCCATCGCGAAGGAGGCGGGGGTCTCCGTCGGGAACGCCTACTACTACTTCGCCGGCAAGGAGCACCTGATCCAGGGGTTCTACGACCGGATCGGCGCCGAGCACCTGGTGGCGGTGCGGCCCGTGCTGGAGCGGGAGAAGGATCTGGAGGCGCGGATCGCCGGGGTGCTGAAGGCGTGGCTGGACGTGGCGGAGCCGTACCACGAGTTCGCGGCGCAGTTCTTCAAGAACGCGGCCGATCCGCAGAGCCCGCTGAGCCCCTTCTCCCCCGAGTCGGAGGGGCCGCGCGAGGAGTCCATCGCCATCCACCGCGAGGTGCTCGCCGGGTCCAGGGCCAAGGTCCCGGACGAACTCCGTGGGATTCTGCCCGAGTTGATGTGGCTCTCGCTCATGGGACTCGTCCTGTACTGGGTCTTCGACCGGAGCGAGGGGCGCGCCCGCAGCTACCGGCTCGCCGAGCGCGGCGCCCGGCTGACGACCCGGGGGGTCTCCCTCGCCCGGTTCCGCGCTCTGCGCCCTCTGGTCCGCGAGGTCCACGAGCTGTTCACGGACTTCCTGCCCGGCATGACGAAGGTTCCGCCGGGTCCCGGAGCGGCGGACCGGCAGGACTGATCACGGCCTGACGGAGGAGGAGGCCGCGGTCCGGGATCGCAGGACGATCAGCCACCCACCACCGGCCACCACCACCCGCCACCGGCCACTGGTGATCAGCCACCGTCGTTCAGCAACGCGCGGCCGACGACCGGCGACGCCCGACGGGCAAACCGGCAACGCGGACGGGCGTCCGGCGATGGCTGAAAAGCGACGGTCACTCCGTCGTGTCCTCGGGGGAACGCGGGAAGGGTGCGGTCAACCCACCAAGGCCCAGACCGTCTTCCCGTGCCGCCCCCGGCTCCACACCCCCCACGCCGCCGCGAGGTGATCCACCAGCCTCAGCCCCCGCCCCGTCTCCTCCCACTCCCCGACCTCCTTGAGCCGGGGCACGGCCGTCCCCTCGTCGGACACCTCGATGAAGCAGGTCCCGTCCGCCAGCGCGGTCACGGCGACCTCGAACTCCCGCTCCAGCAGGGGGCCATGGCGTACGACGTTGCTGGCGAGCTCGGAGACGACGAGCACGATGTCGTCCAGGGCCGGGGAACCCTCCCCGTGCCCCCAGTCGACCAGGTGTTCTCGCACCCGTCGCCGGACGAGGCCCAGGGACGCCGGATGGCGGGGCAGCCGGAAGGAGTCGCGTCTCAGCACGTTCGCTCCTCACCCCGAACCCGCCCCCGACACAGAAGATGCGCGGCGCGGGTGCGCCGTGTCACTCCCGCACACCCCCGGCCCACGAGTTCACGTCACCTGTCACGAGGCGTCCGTCATATCCATTCCAGCCGCCACAGCCGGAACACCCCGGTCCCGTCCGACAGATACTGCGCCCCGCCGACGTCCTCGCTGCTGAGCACGTACTCCTTGCGCTGCCACAGCGGGATCATCGGCACGTCCTGGGCCACGACCTCCTGCAGCTCCTTGAAGTCGGACACGGCCCGGCCGCGGTCCGCGTAGCGCTGGCTGTCCTTGATGAGGCGGTCGGCTCGCTCGCTGGCGTAACCGTTGCTCAGCGAGTTGCCGCTGCCGACGAGCGGCCCGCCGAAGGTGTCGGGGTCGGGATAGTCGGCCACCCAGCCCACCCCGTACGCGTCCAGCTTGCCCTCGGCGTACCGCTTCTGGAAGTCGGTCCACTCGTACGCCTTGGTCGTCACGTAGAACAGCCCGCTCGCCTCCAGCTGCTCCTTCAGTTCGGCGGCCTCGGCGGCGCCCGAGCCCCGGCCCTCGGCGTAGCCGTAGGTGAAGCGCACCGGCATGCTGACGTTCGCCTCGTCGAGGAGGCGGCGGGCCCGCTGCGGGTCGGGCTGGGGGTTGGCGTCGAAGAACGAGGTGGTGTGGCCCGTGATGCCGGCCGGGATCAGCGAGTAGAGCGGGTCGGTGGTGCCCCGGTAGACGTCCGCGACCAGCTTCTCGCGGTTGATCAGCGCGGCCATCGCCTGCCGTACCCGGCGGTCGTGCAGGGGCGAGTCCGCCCGCACGTCGAGCACGAGGTTGCGGGTCTCGGTGCTGTCGGCCTCGGTGACCCGCTGGTCGGGATCGCTGGGGGACAGCGCGGCGAGCGTCTCCGACGGCAGCGTGCGGGTCACGACGTCGACGCGGCGCGCCTTCCACGCCTTCTGCAGCGCGGCCGAGTCCCGGTAGTAGCGCATGAGGACGGGGCTGCCGGCGGTCCGGGCGACGCCCCGGTAGGCGCGGTTGGGCGCGAGGCGGGCCTGCTCGGCGCTGATCGAGACCAGCGAGTAGGGGCCGGTGCCGTCGACGCCGGCTTCCGTGCGCAGCCGGTTCGTCGGGTACTTCGTGCTGTCGACGATGGACCCGGCGCCGGTGGCCACCTTGAACGGGAAGGTGGCGTCCGGCGAGGAGAGGCGGAAGTCGACGGTCAGTCCGTTCGCGGTGACCGACCGCAGGGTGTCGAGCAGTGTGGCCGGGCCGACCTCCGCGTTGATGCGCTTGACCCGGTCGAAGGAGTACTTGACGTCCTTGCCGGTGACCTCACGACCGCTGGGGAACCTCAGGTCGGGGCGCAGGGTGCAGCGGTAGACCATGAAGGCGTTGCCGAGGAACTCGCAGCTCCGGGCGGCGTCCGGAACCGGTACGGCGCCACCCGGTGCGAAGGTCAGCAGCGACTGGAACACACTGCTGTACATGGCCCAGGATCCGGCGTCGTAGGCGCCGGCCGGGTCGAGCGAGGTGACGGTGTCGGTCGTGCCGACGGTGATCGTCGTGCTCTCGTCCAGCTGCGCCGGCAGTAACTGCCAGCCGCCGATCGCCGCGATCGCCAGCACCAGCAGCGACGCGAGAATCCGCAAGCGAACCGACCGCATCGGCGCCCCTCCCAAGGACCCCACCCGGCCCACTACGCACAGTGGTTCCGCGGTGGCGCGGATCACCTAACCACAGTCGGCCGTGTTGGCGGAAGGCAGGTTTTGTTGAGTTGAGAAAGAACTTAGTAAGTGCATTGCCCATGCGTTTTCGAAACTCTTCGGGACAGGTGGGGAAAGGCTCCTGACGCCCCGTCACGCCTGCTTCGACGCCAATTGCACCACCGTGATGTCCGATGGTGCCCCGACCCGTACCGGCGGCCCCCACGCGCCCGCGCCCCGGCTCACGTAGAGCTGGGTGTCGCCGTAGCGCTCCAGGCCGGCGAGGGTGGGATTGGCCGCCTGGGCGACGTACGTCATCGGCCACAGCTGCCCTCCGTGCGTGTGACCGGAGAGCTGGAGGTCGACCCCGTGGTCGACGGCGTCGTGGATCTGGACGGGCTGGTGCGCCAGGAGCACGACGGCCCGCGAGGTGTCCCGGTCGCCGAGCGCCTTGGCGAAATCGGGCCCCTGGCCCTCGTCCTCGCCCGCGATGTCGTTCACTCCGGCGAGATCGAGATACGGCAGCTCGCGGCGGGCGTTCTCCAGCGGGGTGAGGCCCAGTCGGCGCACCTCCTCGACCCACTGTGCGGCCCCGGAGATGTACTCGTGGTTGCCCGTGACGAAGTAGCTGCCGTGCCGTGCCTTCAGACCGGCGAGGGGGGCCGCCGCCGGGCCGAGGTCGGCCACGTCACCGTCGACCAGGTCGCCCACCACCGCGATCAGGTCGGGCTGCGTCGAGTTGATGGTGTCGACGACCTTCTGCGCGAAGCCCCGGCCCAGCATCGGCGAGAGGTGGATGTCACTGACCACCGCGATCCGGAACCCGTGGGCCGCGCGCGGCAGTTTCGCCAGCGGCACGGTGACCCGCTTGAGCTTGGGGCCGCGCACGACCCCGTACGTGCCGTAGCCGACCGTGCCGACGGCCGCGGCGGCGACGGCGCCGCCGACGACCCGGGAGACGAAGAGGCGGCGGGACGGGTCGGCGGGGGCCGTGGGTTCCGTCCCGGCGGGCGGGGCGGGGCGGCCGGGATCGGCGGGCGTGGAGGCCGTGGTGTGCGTCTTGCCGGTGGGCGGCACGGCCGTGGTCGTCGTGGCGTGCGTGGGCGCGGGCGCGGACTCCGTGGCCTCCGCGGGCTGCGCCCCCGCCGGCACCGGCTGGGGCTCGGGCTCGCGCTCCGACGGCTCGGGCCGCTGCGCGGGCGCCGGGGCGCGACGCGCCACCAGACGGCTCACCAGCGGCCGTACCAGCTCCCCCGCCAGCAGGCCCAGCAGCAGGTACAGGGAGAGGGCGAGCCACATGAAGCCCGGCCAGGTCAGCGTTTGCTGCAGCCAGAAGGGGGCGTGGGCATGCTCGGCCGCGAACCCCGCGAACATCAGCACCGGTCCGACGACGAACACCACCGTGCCCACCCGTCTGGCGAGGCCCGGCCCCCGGGTCGTGTCACGCACCAGGCGGCGCCAGGCGTACCAGTGCAGCGCCCCGAAGGCGCTCAGCACCAGCAGGGCGACCAGGACGAAAACAATGATCATCACGTCGTACTCCCGGTCACGCGGTCCGGCGAAGGGCGCGCACTCCACGCAACCCGATGACCCCGATGGCCGTCCCAAGAGCAAGGGAGACGACGGCGAGCGTCAGATGCACCCAGAAGTACGCCGTCGGATCGCCCGCGTCGTCGAACGCGAGCCCGCTGCCGTCCTTCCACAGGTTTTTGATGAAAGTGATCCAGATGACCCAGCTCCACACCCCGAAGGCGAGCAGGAACCAGGAGAGGGGGCGGCTGAGCTTCATGCGTTCAGTATCGCCGCCGGCCGCAGGCTCTTCGCGCCGGGGTGCGAGCGGGGGCGCGAGTCGGAGAGAGCGAGCCACGGCGTGCTGCGGTGGGATTTACCGGTCGGAGCCATGTACTTTCTCGATCGTGCCCGCCTCCCAGAAGACCGCCAGGCGCCCCCTGATGGTCACCTCAGCCACCCTGCTGTCCCTTTCCCTCACCTCGCTGACACTGACGGCCGCCCCGGCCTTCGCGGCGAAGCCGTCACCGAGTTCGAGCACCTCGCCGTCCGCGACTCCCCCGGCGACCATGTCGACCGTCGGCGGCGAGCTCTTGGGCAGGCCGGGCACCCAGGTTGCCCTCGGCAGCGACGCGCCGGTGCTGCCCAAGGGCATCAGCGCCCGGTCCTGGATCGTCGCGGACGCCGATTCGGGCGAGGTGCTGGCCGCGCACAACGCGCACTGGCGGCTGGCCCCCGCGAGCACCCTGAAGATGCTGTTCGCGGACACCCTGTTGCCGAAGTTCAGCAGGAACGACAAGCACAAGGTCGTCCCCTCCGATCTGGCGGGCGTCGGCGCGGGCTCCAGCATGGTCGGCATAAAGGAGAACGAGACGTACACCGTCAACGATCTCTGGCTCGGTGTCTTCCTTCGCTCCGGCAATGACGCGGTCCATGTCCTGTCGGCCATGAACGGCGGTGTGAAGCAGACCGTCGCGGACATGAACGCGCACGCCGAGGAGCTCCAGGCCCTCGACACGCACGCCGTCAGCCCGGACGGCTACGACGCCAAGGGGCAGGTGTCGTCCGCGTACGACCTGACCCTGATCGCCATGTCGGGGCTGCGCAAGGAGGACTTCCGGAAGTACTGCTCCACGGTGCGGGCGAAGTTCCCGGGCGAGACGAAGAAGGGGAAGAACGGCAAGAAGAGCCGGTCGTCCTTCGAGATCCAGAACACCAACCGACTGCTCACCGGGGACAGCGGTCTCGACTCCTACCAGGGCATCGCGGGTGTGAAGAACGGCAACACCACGAACGCGGGTGCGACGTTCACCGGGGTCGCCCAGCGGGGCGAACGGGCCCTCCTCGTCACCGTCATGCATCCGGAGAAGAACGAGCACAACCAGGTCTACAAGGAGACCGCGAGCCTTCTCGACTGGGGGTTCAAGGCGGCGGGCAAGGTGACGCCGGTGGGGGAGCTGGTGTCGCCGAAGAACGCGGAGACCTCCGGCGGGAGTGCCGAGCCGAGTGCCCAGCCGGGGGCCACGGCGTCGGCGTCGGCGACCGCCCCCGGCGGGGCGGGCGGCAAGTCCGTGGCGGCGAGTGCCTCCGGCAGGGGCGGCGGCGTCGGAGTCGCGCTCGGGATCATGGGTGGTGTGCTGGTGCTGCTGGCCGGTGCCGTGTTCCTGGTGAATCGCAAGTGGCCCCTGCGCGGACGGAAGTAGGGCGGGCGGGGCGCGGGGCGCGACCGCTCCGGTGACGGCGAGAGGAGCGAGCGCCGACCGCCCCCGCGCCCCTCAGTCCTGCGGCACCGGTGCTTCCTTGCCGTTCTCCGCCGTCCAGGCCGCGCAGTACAGCAGGAGCTTGGTGGTGAAGTTGATCCAGAGGAGCAGGGCGATGGGCACGCCGAAGGCGCCGTACATGCTCTTCGAGGCGATGCCCTGCATATAGCCGCTGAGCAGCAGCTTCAGGAGTTCGAAGCCCACGGCTCCTATGAGGGCGGCCACGACGAGACGGCGGCGGGGCGGGTGGACGCCGGGGAGCAGGGTGAGGACGTAGAGGAGGAGCAGGAAGTCGGCGAGGACGGCGACGGCGAACGCGGCGACGCGCAGGAGGATGCCGCCCCAGCCGTCGCGGTCGATGCCGAGCTGGTCGGCGAATCGCCCGACGGCCCAGGACGCGGCGGTGGAGGCGGCCAGGGAGACGAGGACCGCGCCGCCGAGACCGACCAGGACCCCCGTGTCCTTGGTCTTGGCGAGGACGGGGTTCTCGTCGGGGTCCGGCTTCTCCCAGACCGCGCGCAGACAGCCGCGCATCTCGCCGACCCAGCCGATGCCGGTGAACAGCAGCAGCGCGCCGGCGATGACCCCGACCGTGCCGGCGTTCTCGACGAGGCCGGCGATGTCGAGCTGGTCGGAGATGCCGGGCACCTGCTCGGCGAGCCGGTCCTCCAGGTCCTGCTGCCTGTCCTTGCCGAGGGTCGCGGCGGCGATGGCGGCGACCACGGTCAGCAGCGGGAACAGGGCCAGGAAGCTGATGAAGGTCATCGCCGCGGCCAGCCGGGTCCACTTCACCCGGTCCAGCCGCTCGTACGACCGCCACGCGTGCGTGGTCATCAGACGCTCCGCCAGGGGGCCGACCCCGGGAAGCTTTTTCAGCCAGTCCATGATCCGAACTCTGCCCCACTCGTCGCCGACCGATGCCGGGTACCCCCGTACCGGCCCGCTCAGCCGCTCCGGCCCTCACCACCCGGCGCGGTCGCGGGGGCGGCCGACGTCACCAGTCCGCCACCGCCAGCCCGTACATCGTGAGCCAGACCGCCGCGATGAGGGTGAGGGCGCGGTCGTGCAGGACGACGTCCTCGGGCTCGCCCGCCGTGCCCCGGTCGGCGAAGACGGCGTAGCGCAGGACGGCCAGGACGAAGGCGACCATGGACAGCTGACGCCAGGGCAGGACTCCGGCGGACGGGACGCCGCCCTCCTCCATGGCCCACAGGCAGTAGCCGAGCACGGCGACCCCGGCTGCCAACTGCCAGACGAACCGCAGGTATCCGGTCGTGTACTCGGTGAGCAGCGCCCGGGTGGCGCCGGGCCGGTCGGCCATCTGCACGGCCTCCGAGTAGCGCTTGGCCGCGACCATGAACAGCGCGCCGAACCCGGTGGTGATCAGGAACCAGCGCGACAGCGGGATGTCCAGCGCCGGCCCGCCGGCCATCGCCCGCATCAGGAACCCGGTCGTGACGACCGCCAGATCGACGACCAGGACGTGCTTGAGGCTGAGGCAGTAGGCGAGTTGGAGGACGAGGTACGCGGCCAGCAGCGCGCAGGTGTACGGCGAGCAGAGCCATGCGGCGGCCAGGGGCGCGAGGACGGCCAGGGCGCCGCCGACGCCGTACGCGAGCGGTACGGGCACCTGCCCGGCGGCGACCGGGCGGTGGCGCTTGACCGGGTGCGCGCGGTCGGCCTCGACGTCCCGGGCGTCGTTCACCAGGTACACGGCGGCGGCGCAGGCCGTGAAGAGGACGAAGACGAGCGGGAGCCGGGTGAGCGCACGTGGGGTGAGCAGTTCCCCGGCGGCCGCGGGCGCCGCGACGACCAGGATGTTCTTGATCCATTGGCGGGGGCGGGCCGTGCGCAGGAGCCCGAGGGCGAGACCTGCCCTCGGGGGCGCCTGCCCCGGCGTGGTCCGCCGGTCCAGGAGAACGGTGCGCTCAGCCACGGCCGTTCACCACCCAGCGTGCGCCCAGCCGTGCGGTGAGCACCCCGAGGGCCACGCCCGCCGCCACGTCCGACGGGTAGTGCACACCGGCCACCAGCCGGGAGAGGCACATCGCGGCGGCGAGCGGGGCCGTGGCGGCCAGCACGAGGCGGGCCCCGGGGGCCCCGTGGGCGACGACGGCGACCGCCGCCGCCGCCGAACTGGCGTGCGAGCTGGGGAAGGAGTGCTGTCCGGCCGTGCGCACCAGGGGCCGGACCCGCGCGGGGCGCGGCCGCCGTACGACTCTCTTGACCCCCATGCTGGCCAGGTGCGCCCCGGCGGTCAGTGCCGTGCCGCGCAGCCACACACCGCGCCGCTCCCGGTCGACGGCGGCGCCCGCCAGCCCGCCCGCGAGCCAGAGCAGTCCGTGTTCACCGGCCTGGGACAGTCCGCGCGCAACGGCCGCGACGCGCGGGTCCGCGCCCCGGGCGTGCAGCCCGGAGAGCAACCGCCGGTCCAGGCCGCGCACGCCGTCGACGACGTCAACTTCATCCATGTGATGCCACTCTTCTAGGTGGCAGTCCCGGAGCTGCGGCAATCTAGAACGACATCCCATTAATCACCCATTTCGGTGAGGCGGCAGAGCGGCCGGGCCGACGCGCCCGGTTCCTCCGCGTCCACGGCGATACGGTCGCGGGCATGCCAGCCGACGCCGCCGCAACCCCTCCGGCTCCCCCGGCCCCCGGCCCCGGCCGCACCGAGCCCGTCACGGGCTGGGGCCGCACCGCCCCGACCGCCGCCCGTCTGGTCCGCCCGCGGACGTACGACGAGGCCGCGGCCGCCGTACGGGCGTGCGGGGCGCGCGGGGGGATCGCCCGAGGGCTGGGCCGGGCGTACGGGGACGCGGCGCAGAACGCGGGCGGGACCGTCCTCGACATGACCGGACTCGACCGGGTCCGCGCCGTCGACGCGGACGGCGGCACGGTCCTGTGCGACGCGGGCGTCTCGCTGCACCGGCTGATGGAGGTGCTTCTCCCCCTGGGCTGGTTCGTGCCGGTGACCCCCGGGACCCGCCAGGTGACCGTGGGCGGCGCCGTCGCGGCCGACATCCACGGCAAGAACCACCACGTCTCGGGGTCGTTCGCCCGGCATGTCCTGTCCCTCGAACTGCTGACGGCGGACGGTGAGATCCGCACGGCCGTCCCCGGCACCCCCCTCTTCGACGCCACGGCCGGCGGCATGGGCCTGACCGGCGTCATCCTCACCGCGACCGTACGGCTCCTGCCCGTCGAGACGTCCTGGATGTCCGTCGACACCGAACGCGCCGGCGACCTCGACGACCTCCTCTCCCGCCTGACGGCCGGCGACCGCCACCACCGCTACTCCGTCGCCTGGATCGACCTGCTCGCCAGGGGCGCGTCGACGGGGCGCGCGGTCCTCACCCGCGGCGACCACGCGCCCCTGGAAGCGCTGGAGCGGCCGAACCGGCCGTCCACGCGCGCGCGTGCGGGGCTGCTGTCGTCCCCGCGCGCGCGTACCGGGCTTCTCTCCGGCAGGGGCGCCCTCCGCCGGGACGCGTCCACCGCCGGTCCGCTGGAATTCCGGCCCCGCCGACTGCCGGCGGCCCCCGCCCACGTTCCGGAAGGACTCCTCGGCCGTACGGCCGTGAGCCTGTTCAACGAACTCTGGTACCGCAGGGCCCCGCACTCCCGCACCGGCGAACTCCAGCGCATCTCCACCTTCTTCCACCCCCTCGACGGGGTCCCGCACTGGAACCGGATCTACGGCAGGTCCGGCTTCGTGCAGTACCAGTTCGTCGTCGGACACGGCCGCGAGGAGGCCCTGCGCCGGATCGTGCGCCGGATCTCCGCGCGCCGCTGCTCCTCCTTCCTCGCCGTGCTGAAGCGGTTCGGCGAGGGTGACCCCGGCTGGCTGTCCTTCCCGATGCCCGGCTGGACCCTCGCCCTGGACATCCCGGCGGGCCTGCCCGGCCTCGGCACCTTCCTGGACACGCTCGACGAGGAGGTCGCGGCCGCCGGCGGCCGCGTCTACCTGGCCAAGGACGCCCGCATGCGTCCCGAACTGCTGGCCGCCATGTACCCCCGGCTGCCCGAGTTCCGCGCCCTGCGGCGGGAGTTGGACCCGGGCGGCGTCTTCGTCTCGGACCTGGCCCGCCGCCTGGGCCTGTGAGCGCCCAGGACGCCATGGAACCCCCTGTCCCCCACACACCCAGGAGCTGTCATGAAGGACGCCTTCGGCACCCCCCAGTCCCTGCTGATCCTCGGCGGCACGTCGGACATCGCGCTCGCCACGGCCCGCCGGCTGATCGCCCGCCGCACCCGCACGGTGTGGCTGGCGGGACGCCCCTCCCAGGACCTGGAGAACGCGGCCGCCCACCTGCGCGGCCTCGGCGCGCAGACGCACACCGTCACCTTCGACGCACTCGACCCCGAGTCCCACGAGGCGGTCCTCGGCAAGGTCTTCGCCGAGGGCGACATCGACATGGTCCTCCTCGCCTTCGGCGTACTCGGTGACCAGGCCAACGACGAGCGCGACCCGGTGGCGGCCGCGCGTGTCGCCCAGACCAACTACACGGGTGCCGTGTCGTCCGCGCTGGTGTGCGGGCGGGCGCTCCAGGCGCAGGGCCACGGCTCCCTGGTCGTCCTGTCGTCCGTCGCCGCCGAGCGCGCCCGCCGCTCCAACTTCATCTACGGCTCCAGCAAGGCCGGCCTGGACACCTTCACCCAGGGCCTCGGCGACGCCCTGCACGGCACCGGCGCCCACGTCATGCTCGTGCGCCCCGGCTTCGTCCGTACGAGCATGACGGCGGGCCGCCCGGATTCCCCTCTCGCGACGACCCCGGAAGCGGTCGCCGCGGCCATCGAACTGGGCCTGCGCCGACGCTCGGAAACGGTCTGGGTCCCGGGTTCGCTGCGCTTGGTGATGACGGCCCTGAGGCACGTACCGCGGGCGGTCTTCCGCCGCCTGCCGCTGTAGCCGTAGAGCCGTAGAGCCGTAGAGCTGAGTAACCGTAGAGCCGTAGTCGGTAGAGCTGGGGCTTTCGGAGCTCCGGATCGGGAGCGCCCCGCCGGGGGCGCGGGGAACGGAGCGAGCGACCCCCCACCCGCCCGCAGCCGCCAGGAACCCTGACTCCCGAGCTAGGAGGCGCCCGGTCCTCCGAGCGGCAGCGTCACCGTGTCGCCCACCGGCGCCCCCGCCTGCGGCGGCACGACGGACCCGCCGAACGCGAACTCCCGCAGCTTGCGCCAGACCCCGTCGGAGCCCTGCTCGTAGAGCGCGAACCCGGTGCAGGGCCACTGCGCCTCGTACCCGGCGAGCTCCTCGAACGCCCGGTCCATCGCCTCCTCGGCGATGCCGTGCGCCACGGTGACGTGCGGGTGGTACGGGAAGTTCAGCTCGCGCGCCACCGGCCCCGAGGCGTCCCGGACCTGCTTCTGCAGCCAGGTGCAGGCTTCGGCTCCCTCGGCGATCCGCACGAACACGACGGGCGACAGCGGCCGGAACGTACCCGTGCCGGACAGCCGCATCGGGAAGGGCCGGCCTGCCGCCGCGACCTCGGTGAGATGCGTCTCGATCGCCGGCACCCTGCTGCCGTCGACCTCGGTCGGCGGCAGCAGGGTGACATGCGTGGGGATGCCGTGAGCCGCGGCGTCGCCGAAGCCCGCGCGCAGCTGCTGGAGCTGGCTGCCGTGGGGCTCCGGGACCGCGATCGACACACCGATCGTTACGGTCCCCACGTCGTCTCCTGTCGTCGTGTTCAAGCGGGTTGTCGTGTTCCTGCGGGGCGCACTCCGTCGCACCGGCTATCGACTGTACGGCCACGGCGGTGTTCCGGGCAGGCGCAGCGGGAGTGATGTGCGGCGCTGTCGGTGGTGCGACGGGTGGTGCGGTCGGCGCTCGGGGGCCGAGGTCGTGCGGCTCAGTGCTTGGCGGGCAGGAAGCCGACCTTGTCGTACGCCTGGGCGAGCGTCTCCGCCGCGACGGCGCGCGCCTTCTCGGCTCCCTTGGCCAGGATCGAGTCGAGCGTCTCCGGGTCGTCCAGATACTGCTGGGTGCGCTCCCGGAAAGGCGTCACGAACTCGACCATGACCTCGGCGAGGTCCGTCTTGAGCGCACCGTAGCCCTTTCCGGCGTACTTCTGCTCAAGTTCCGCGATACCCGCCCCGGTGAGGGTCGAGTAGATGGTGAGCAGGTTGCTGACACCCGGCTTCTCGGCGGCGTCGTAGCGGATCACCGTGTCGGTGTCGGTGACCGCGCTCTTGACCTTCTTGGCGGTGGCCTTCGGGTCGTCGAGCAGGTTGATCAGCCCCTTGGGGGTCGACGCCGACTTGCTCATCTTGATCGCCGGGTCCTGAAGGTCGTAGATCTTCGCCGTCTCCTTCAGGATGTACGGCTTCGGGATCGTGAACGTCCCGCCGAAGCGGCCGTTGAAGCGCTCGGCGAGGTCACGGGTGAGCTCGATGTGCTGACGCTGGTCCTCGCCGACCGGCACCTCGTTCGCCTGGTACAGCAGGATGTCCGCGACCTGGAGGATCGGGTACGTGAAGAGGCCGACGCTCGCACGGTCGGCGCCCTGCTTGGCGGACTTGTCCTTGAACTGGGTCATGCGGGAGGCCTCGCCGAAGCCGGTCAGGCAGTTCATGACCCACGCGAGCTGGGCGTGCTCGGGCACGTGGCTCTGCACGAAGAGGGTGCAGCGCTCCGGGTCGAGACCGGCGGCGAGCAGCTGCGCGACGGCGAGCCGGGTGTTGGCGCGCAGGTCCGCGGGGTCCTGCGCGATGGTGATCGCGTGCAGGTCGACGACCATGTAGAACGCGTCGTGGGACTCCTGCAGGGCCACCCACTGGCGGACGGCGCCGAGGTAGTTGCCGAGGTGGAACGAGCCGGCGGTGGGCTGGATGCCGGAGAGCACGCGGGGTCGGTCAGAGGCCATGCTCCCCATTCTCTCAGGTGTCCGGGGCCGTTCCGGAACCGACCGGAAACAGATGTGACACGGGTGGGAACCGATCCGGTCCGGGCGGTGTACCCATGATGTGAGAACGCGGGAGGGGGGCCGCATCGTCGATGAGGCCGCGGTGATCGCACGCGTACGCGCCGGGGAGCCGGAGGCGTACGCGGAGCTGGTGCGCGCCCATACGGGCATCGCGCTGCGGGCGGCCCGGGCGCTCGGCGCCGGTGCGGACGCGGAGGATGTGGTGCAGCAGGCGTTCTTCAAGGCGTACTGCTCACTGGGCCGCTTCCGGGACGGCTCCGGGTTTCGGCCGTGGCTGCTGTCGATCGTGGCCAATGAGACGAGGAACACAGTGCGGACAGCGGGGCGCCAGCGGTCCCTGGCCGACCGCGAGGCGACGTTCGCCGAGGCCGAGCCGTTGATACCGGCCTCGGCCGACCCCGCGGTCGCGGCTCTGGCGATAGAGCGGCGTGTGGCGCTGCTGGGCGCCCTGGAGAAGCTGAGCGAGGAACACCGGCTGGTCGTCACGTACCGCTATCTGCTGGAGATGGACGAGCCGGAGACGGCGGCGGCCCTCGGCTGGCCCCGGGGCACGGTGAAGTCCCGTCTGAGCCGGGCACTGCGCAGGCTGGGCCGTCTGCTGCCGGAGTTCGAGCCGGGCGAGGCCCTGGGACAGGCGGGAGGGGGTGAGGGACGTGGGTGAGCCGGACCGGCCGTCCGGGAGCGGGGGCCCGGGGCGGGAGCGTGAGGGCGGCGGCACGGGGAGCGAGGGGCGTGATGTCCGGCTGCCCGAGGAGTTGCGGGCGCTCGGCAGGGGGCTGGACCGGCCGGGGGCCGACGGGGACGAGACCATGGTCGAGCGGGTGCTGCGGCAGATCATCGCCGAGCAGGTGCCGACCCCGGTGGCCGAGCCGCCGGGCGCCGGTGAGCGGCTGCGGGCGGTGCGCCGGTGGGCCGGGGCGCGTCGGCGGGCGCTGACGGCCGCCCTGTGCGGGCTGCTCACGGTGCTCGTCCTCACCCCTCCGGTACGGGCGGCTGTGGCCGACTGGTTCGGCTTCGGCGGGGTCGAGGTGCGGTACGACCCGTCGGCGACGCCCGCGCCGGGGGTGGGGACGCCAGGCTGCCCCGACCCGGTCCCGCTCGCCGAGGCGGGGCGGCGGGCGGGGTTCGCACCTCTCGTGCCGGATGCGCTGGGCGACCCGGACGCGGTGTCCGTGACGCGTGCGCCGAAGGGCCGCTTCGTGATCAGCCTCTGCTGGCAGGAGCAGGGACACACGGTCCGGCTCGACGAGTACGCGGCCCGGCTGGCACCGGGGTACGGCAAGACCGTGGCGGGTGAGCGGGCCGTCGAGTGGGTGCAGCTGGGCGGGGGCGCCTACGACGCCCTGTGGTTCCCGGACCCGCACCTCCTGCGTTTCTGGATGACCTCCGAGGACGGCTCCCGCTTCACGCGCTCCGAGCGCACGGCGGGGCCCACCCTGCTGTGGGTCCACGGCGGCGCGTACACGCTGCGGCTGGAGGGCGTGGCGTCGAAGGACCGGGCGCGGAAGATCGCGGAGTCGCTGGACTGACCGGTCCCGTCGAGGCTGGACAGATCGGTCCCGTCGAAGTGGGAACCCCGGCGGTTCGAGCGGTGTACCAGAAGTGACACCGCGCGTGCGGAGGGACCGCACCGGGATCGATCGGGGGTGTCGGATGCGTGGACCGCGACGACTGGCGGCGGTGACGGGAGCGTTACTGGCCGCTCTGGCCCTGCTCGTGCTGGGGGCGCCGCCCGCGGCGGCGGGCGGCCCGACCAGCGTGGGGGGGGTGCGGGGGGGTTTCGGGCCCGATCGGCCCGGGCCGGTGGGGGGGGCCCCCCCGGGGGGGGGGGGGGCCCCCACCCGCGTGGGGGGGGTATCACACCCCCCCCCCACGACGGCTTCGCTCTACGGCATGGGGAAGCGGTACGACCTCTTGGTGCGGCTCCTGGTGCCGGTCGGCTCGGCACTCGACGGGAACCGGGAGAAGGCTCCGGACTGGGGACCGGAGGACACCTGGGGAGAGCAGGTCGGCGACATGGTCACCGTGATGTGGCTGAGCCATGAAAGGCCCTGGCGGGTGGACCGGCTGTATCTGTCGGCTCCCGACACCAAGGACGTCTGGATCCACACGGACGTGGAGACGGCGGAGGACACCGCCGCGTCGGGCGACGGTGTCTGGCACAAGGCGAAGGAGTCGGAGGAACTGCGCGCGCTGCTGCGAGGTCTCGGGGTCCTGGGCGAGACCTCCGGCGCCGCGGGGCTGGGCGCGGCCTCGGCCGAGGAGCTCACCGGGGTCGGGGCCGACCCCGGCGAGACGGCCGCCGGCGCACGGGCCGCGGCGGACGCACCCGATCCGGCCGAGCAGGCCCGCTGGGCGATACCCGCCCTGGCCCTGGGGCTGGTCGTCGGCTCCGGGGGAGCCACGCTCCTGCTGCGCCGCGTGGCGGCCCGGCACGGGTCCGGACCGCCGCGAGGGCCCCGTCAGGAGCTGCTGGACGCCTGACGGGCCTGCGGCAGGGTCAGCCGAGGTCGATCTCCGGGTACAGCGGGAAGCCGGCGACGAGGTCGGTGGCGCGGCGGGAGATCTCGTCGGCGACCTTCGCGTCGAGGACGTGCTGGGCCTTGGAGGGGGCGCCCGACTTGGTGGTGCCCGACTCCGTGGTGGTCAGGACGCGGTCGATGAGGCCGGCGACCTCGTCCATCTCGGCGGTGCCCAGACCACGTGTGGTCAGCGCGGGCGTGCCGATGCGGATGCCGGAGGTGTACCAGGCGCCGTTCGGGTCGGCCGGGATGGCGTTGCGGTTGGTGACGATGCCGGAGTCGAGCAGCGCGGCCTCGGCCTGGCGGCCGGTGAGACCGTAGGAGGTGGCGACGTCGATCAGGTTGAGGTGGTTGTCGGTGCCGCCGGTGACCAGGGTGGCGCCCCGGCGCGTCAGGCCCTCGGCGAGGGCGCGGGAGTTGTCGACGATGCGCTGCGCGTAGTCCTGGAAGGCGGGCTGCCGGGCCTCGGCGAGGGCGACGGCCTTGGCGGCCATGACGTGCGGGAGGGGGCCGCCGAGGACCATCGGGCAACCGCGGTCGACCTGGTCCTTGAGGGAGTCGTCGCACAGGACCATGCCACCGCGCGGGCCGCGCAGGGACTTGTGGGTGGTCGTGGTGACGATCTGGGCGTGCGGTACCGGGTCGAAGTCGCCGGTGAGGACCTTGCCGGCGACGAGGCCCGCGAAGTGCGCCATGTCCACCATCAGCGTGGCGCCGACCTCGTCGGCGATCTCACGCATGATCCGGAAGTTCACGAGGCGGGGGTAGGCGGAGTAGCCGGCGACGATGATCAGCGGCTTGAAGTCCCGGGCGGTGGCGCGCAGGGCCTCGTAGTCGATGAGGCCCGTGGCGGGGTCGGTGCCGTAGGAGCGCTGGTCGAACATCTTGCCGGAGATGTTGGGGCGGAAGCCGTGGGTGAGGTGGCCGCCGGCGTCCAGGGACATACCGAGCATGCGCTGGTTGCCGAAGGCCTGGCGGAGTTCGGCCCAGTCGGCCTCGGAGAGGTCGTTGACCTGGCGGGCGCCGGTCTTCTCCAGGAAGGGAGCCTCGACTCGGTCGGCAAGGACGGACCAGAAGGCGACGAGGTTGG
The DNA here is from genome assembly GCF_042802995.1 of Streptomyces sp. NPDC057438. Lineage (NCBI taxonomy): Bacteria > Bacillati > Actinomycetota > Actinomycetes > Kitasatosporales > Streptomycetaceae > Streptomyces > Streptomyces sp. NPDC057438. The sequence continues at coordinate 14,256 of NZ_JBHVDD010000022.1, read as the reverse complement.
CGTCGATGCCGGAGTGCGGCTGGACGTAGGCGTGGCGGGCGCCGAAGAGTTCCCTGGCGTGCTCGGCGGCGAGGGACTCGACGGTGTCGACGTTGCGGCAGCCGGCGTAGAAGCGGCGGCCGACGGTGCCCTCGGCGTACTTGTCACTGAACCAGTTGCCCATGGCCAGGAGGGTGGCCGGGGAGGCGTAGTTCTCGGAGGCGATCAGCTTGAGCATCTCGCGCTGGTCGCTGACCTCCTGGCCGATGGCGTCGGCCACGCGCGGCTCGACGGCGCGGATCACATCGAGGGCGGCACGGAAGGCGGTGGACTCGTGGGAGAGGGGCTCGGCTGACATGGGGACCTCCGGACGTTGCGTTCAGCGTTCACGGTACGGCCCAGGCGCACGGCACTCATCTTTCCCGGGCCGCTCCCCGATGGTCCGTCCCATCCCAGCGCGCCAGTCACGGCCCGCCGGTCACCCTATCGGGCGCCGTGGACGCCCGGGCCCGGGCGTCCACCATACGAACGACGGCGGGAGGCGGAGGAGAACGCGGACGTCAGAGGATCACGTGGGGCAGAAAACGGGCGTACTCGTCGGTGACCAGTCCCGAGGACTCACGGATGCCGAGGCCCGCCGACTCGTCCTCGACGACCCAGGCGCCGAGGACGACATGGTTGCCGTCGAAGTCCGGGAGGGGTGCCAACTCCTGGTAGCAGCAGGGCTCGTCGCGGAGGGCGGGGGCGGTGCCCGCCGGGTGGACGGTGACGCCGGCTCCCTCGCGGCCCAGGAGGGGTTTGGCGACGTAGCCGGTGGTGACGGCCAGTTCGCGGGGGCCGTCGAGATAGGCGGGGAGGAGGTTCGGATGGCCGGGGTACAGCTCCCAGAGGACGGCGAGGAGGGCCTTGTTGCTGAGGAGCATCTTCCAGGCGGGTTCGATCCACATCGTGGTCCCGGTGCCACCGCCGTTGTCGAGGGTGGCGAGGACGTGGGGGGCGAAGCGGTCGGTGGTGAGCCACTCCCAGGGGTAGAGCTTGAAGATGCTGCGGATGAAGCGGAGCTTCTTGTCGACGAAACGGTCCGCGAGGCGGTCCCAGCCGATGTCCTCCATGGAGATCCAGTCGGTGTCCAGGCCGGCCTGTTCGGCGGTCTCCTTCAGATAGGCGACCGTCATCAGGTCCTCGCCCAGTTCGTCGCCGGCGGAGTGCGCGAAGTACAGGGGGCTGCCCGGCGGGAGGAGGCGGGACTGCTTCTTCCAGGCGTCGACGAGGCGTTCGTGGAGGGAGTTCCACTGGTCGGCGCCCGGGAAGCGCTCCTCCATCCAGAACCACTGGGGGCCGGCCGCCTCGACGAGCGAGGTCGGGGTGTCGGCGTTGTACTCCAGCAGCTTGGCGGGACCGGTCCCGTCGTGGCGGAGGTCGAAGCGGCCGTACACGGAGGGCAGTTCGGCCCGGCGACGCCATGCCTCGGCGACGAGGCCGACGAGGCGGGGATCGGTGATGCCGAGGTCGGCGAAGCGGTCGTGCTCGACGATGTGGGCGGCCGCCGCCAGGCACATGGCGTGCAGTTCCTCGACGACCCCCTCCAGTGCCTCGACCTCGGGGAGCGAGAAGACGTAGTAGGCGCTCTCGTCCCAGTACGGGCGCAGGGAGTCGTCGGGGTAGCGGGTCAGCGGGTAGATGAGCCCCTGTTCCTCGACGGTCTCCTGCCAGCCGGGCCGGGGTGCGATGGTGCGGCGTTCCATGGTTCTGTCCCGTCCGCCGGGTCAGCCGCCGCTGGAGCCGGAGCCGTCGCCGTCTCCCGAGCAGCCGAAGCCGTCCCGGTCGACGGCCTCGCTGCGGCTGAAGGTGCCGTCCTCGGCCCGGCCGCCGCTGACGTCCGCGTCGTAGTACCAGGCGGCGTCGGCCGAACCGGCCTGCTTCCGGTTGCCGCTGCTGTTGCTCTTGCTGTTCTTGCTGTTCTTGCCGTACGACGACGAGCCGGAGCCCGTGTTGCAGTTCCTGTCCGCGATGATCTTGTAGCCGTTGGCGTAGTCGTAGCTGTCGCGGTCCACGCAACGGCGGTCCGGATCGGATCCGCAGGAGGTCAGGGCCGCCGCGACGACCCCCATCCCCCCGAGTACGACCGTGCTGGACCGCAGCCGCCTGCGCTGCTCTCCCATGTGTGCTCCCCCGTCGGGCCGGTGGCCCCTGCTGTGTCGCGGCCGGTCGGCGATGCGGTGCGCGTGACCAGCCACTGCCTTATGTGCGCTTTATCGGCGCTCAGACTAGTGATCGGATCGCCGGAGGGGCCAACCGGGACCGGCTCCGGTCGCGGCTGCGGGGAGGACTCCCGCTCCGCGCCCGGGGAGTCGGACCCGGTCGCGGCCTGCGCGCCGGGCCCGGCACCACCGGACGGCCGATCCCGCGCACCTGACAGCCCCGGCCGCGCCCCCACAACGGCCGTCCCGGTGGCGCTGGACGATGGCCCTGGCCGTGGCCCGCCGAGGGACCCCGCTCGGCCCGGCGTCGCGCGGGGTCGGTCCGGGGTCGGCGGAGGCTCGTGCTCAGCCCCGTACACAGGTCGCGCCCGTCGGGCAGAGGGACGTGGTCACCATGGTGACCGGTTCGCGGAGTTCGTCGAGGGGGGTCGGCTCGGGGGCGCTGAGGCGGACTCCGTAGATCTTGTCGTCGGCCGTGCGGAAGCGGTGGTCGATGACCTGACGGGGGCCCAGATCGCCCTCGCCGTCGAAGCGGTAGACGACCTCGGAGTAGCTGTCGTCGTCGGCCGCCGAGCGGTCGAGGGCGCGATAGCCGGGGAGGCGGGCGAAACCGTAGTTCTCGTTCTCCGCCAGGTCCATGGACTCGGCGGGGCTCCCCTCGCTGACCAGGAAGAGCTGGAGGACCCGGGTGCCGTCCGGGGAGTCGTAGGTCACGACGGTGGGTTTGTCCGTGGGGGTCTTCGCGGTGCGTTTCCAGCCGGAGGGGACCTCGACGGTGAAGCCGGCCGGATCGTCGGAGCGGACATAGCCGGGGGTGCCGCCCGGGTCGGAGTCCGCTGCCGACTGCTTCGGTGTGGCCGAGGCGGTGCCCCCGTCGTCCTGCGGGCCCGCGGCCGGGACGGAGGGCGGAGCCGACGGGGAACTGCTCGCGGAGGTCGCCCGGGTCGGGCCGTCGTCGTCCCGGGACAGGGTCCACACCCCGAAGCCGACACCACCACCGAGGAGCGCCGCGAGGACGACCGCGACGGCCACACGGGGCCCCGGGCCGCCGTGCCCGGGGTCGTCGTCCACCCAGCGTCCTTGGTGCGGATCCCACCTCGTCATGCTGCCCCCTGGGTCGTGTCGTTCACCTTCGCGTCGTCGCCCGCAGGGCGGCCGCACGGCGTCAGGTGCGTGCTCTCGACGTGCCGGGCGGAGGACCACGTACGGACGGATGTGACGGGGCCGTTGCCCGGCGCGGCGAGCGTGTGCACGGCGTCGCGAGGCGGACGGGAAGGTGACGACCGGGCCTGGCCGCCGACGTTCTCACGACATGCGCGCACCGACGATAGCGGCGTACACGCCGAACAGGCCCCGTCTCGGCCGAAACCGGGACAGGGCCTGCCAGAGCACGCTATAAGACGTCGGCTCAGATGAGGCCGAGCGCGCGAACCGCCTCACGCTCCTCCGCCAGCTCCTGGACCGAGGCGTCGATACGGGCGCGGGAGAAGTCGTTGATCTCCAGGCCCTGGACGATCTCGTACTTGCCGTCCTTGACAGTGACGGGGAAGGAGGAGATGAGGCCCTCGGCCACGCCGTAGGAACCGTCGGACGGGATGCCCATGGAGGCCCAGTCGCCCTCGGCGGTGCCGTTGACCCAGGTGTGGATGTGGTCGATGGCGGCATTGGCGGCGGACGCGGCCGACGAGGCTCCGCGGGCCTCGATGATGGCGGCGCCGCGCTTGGCGACGGTCGGGATGAAGTCCTCGGCGAGCCACTTCTCGTCGTTGACGACCTCGGCGGCGTTCTTGCCGGCGACCGTGGCGTGGAAGATGTCCGGGTACTGGGTCGCCGAGTGGTTGCCCCAGATCGTGAGCCGCTGGATCTCGGAGACCGGGACGCCGGTCTTCTTCGACAGCTGGGTCAGCGCGCGGTTGTGGTCCAGGCGGGTCATCGCGGTGAAGCGCTCCGCCGGGACGTCCGGCGCGGCGGCCTGGGCGATGAGGGCGTTGGTGTTGGCCGGGTTGCCGACGACGAGGACCTTGATGTCGTCCGCGGCGTTGTCGTTGATGGCCTTGCCCTGCGGCTTGAAGATGCCGCCGTTGGCCTCCAGCAGGTCACCGCGCTCCATGCCCTTGGTGCGGGGGCGGGCGCCCACGAGCAGACCGACGTTGGCGCCGTCGAAGGCGACGTTGGGGTCGTCCGTGATGTCGATGCCCTGGAGGAGCGGGAAGGCGCAGTCGTCGAGCTCCATGGCGGTGCCCTCGGCGGCCTTGAGCGCCGGGGTGATCTCCAGCAGGCGGAGCTTGACCGGCACGTCCGCGCCGAGCAGCTGGCCGGAGGCGATGCGGAAGAGCAGGGCGTAACCGATCTGGCCGGCCGCGCCGGTGACGGTGACGTTCACGGGAGTGCGGGTCATGGCGTTCTCCGTATGACAGCTGGCGGTGGGGCGTCCCTGCCCCTGTGGGACGTACTGCGTACTACGTACTGACGTACAAATGATCGATCTCTTGGCATCAAGAGAGATCGGTGGTCAGGCTATCGCGCATCCGGGATCCCGGACGGCCGGGGTTCGTGTGGCCCAGCCCACAGGGCCTTGCGTGTCGGCGCACACGGAGAGGGTGGCACGAAAAGGCGGCCGCCGGTCCGGGGGGAGGGACCGGGCGACCGCCTTTGTGGGGGCGCCGGGCCAGGAGGGATGGGGGGATCCTCTCCCGGACGCACCGGACTCCCGTGGGGGTACTGTCCACATGCCCCGGAGTTCGGCGCGCATTCCCTTTATTCCGCAACTACTTCTACGGACGGAGCGACTACGGGGCGTCACGCCCCCGGCGGCGGGTGGACCTTCCGTCACGCCGCCCCGTGCGGCCCGAGGGGGAGGGGCGCGCAGATCCCCCTCGACTCACCGTCTCCACCACCTCGCGCCGCCCTCCGTTCCCGCGACCGGGCCGGCTCCTCCGCCCCGCTACCCCGTGCAGCCCTTCTGGCCCGACGCCAGCGTCGCGCAGGCCGTGGCCTCGCCCGCGTCCTTCACGTTGATCATCAGCGTGTAGGCGATGTTGTCGCCGGCCGCCTCGATGGCGGCGCTCTGCCTGGTCATGCCCGCCGCGACCTGGACCTCGTCGCCCTGGGCGGCACCGGTGATACGGGCCCAGGCGGCCTGACAGGTCCTGCTGTAACGGACCTCGACCCGCGCTGTGCCCACCGTGGCCTCATCGGCGGTCCGCACGAGGTCGCCGATGCATCCCATGGTCTCCGGATCCTTGCCCTCGCAGTCCTTGCCGCTGCACTTCACTCCGGCCGGGAGGTCGGGGTTCGTACCGGTCGAGGTAGCCGCAGAGCTGGGCGGCTTGCCCTCCGCCTGGTCCTTCCCGTCACCGTTGGTGAGGAAGTAGGCCCCCGCGATCAGGACGAGCCCTCCGACGGCTCCCGCGAGGAACATGGGCATGCGCCGCTTCGGCCGGGCATCGCCGCCCTCGGACCGGCCCCCGCCCGGCGGCGGCCCGAACACACCGGACGGCGCCGAGGCACCGCCGGAGACCTGGGCACCGGCACCGGCGACCTGTGCACCGCCCGTACCGCGCAGCGAGGACGCCGACGACACCGGGGCCGACCCCAGGTCCGACCCCAGGTCCGAGCCCGAGGCAGCGTAGTCCGACGAGGACCGCCCCCCGGCCAGGCCCGCCCGCGACGCGGCCGAGGACGAGGGTGAGGGCGACGAGGTGGACGGTGAGGACGTCGAGGGTGTGGTGCCCCAGCTGATGCGTGACGCGCCCGCGGAGGCCGCTCCCCCGCCGTACGGCGGGCGCGAGGCACGGTCGCCGGCCGAGGAGCGCGGCTGCACCGGCACCGACGGCACGACGCCCGCCGGGCCCGCGACGCCCGGCGTCGCGGTCGCGCTCCGGCCGCCCCTGCCGTTCCCGCCGCTCTTGACGGTGGACTGGCCACCCGTCTCGCCCAGGGCGGCACGCGCCTGGGAGATACGGATCGCCTCCATGGTCATGTCGTGGCGCATCTCCGAGCGGCTCCAGGCGCGCTCGGCCAGCTCCCACATGGTGGCCAGGTGGACGGGATCGGTGCCGGTCACCTCGGCCAGCGCGACGATCGCCCCTTTCGGCGCGAGCAGTCTTCCGTTGAGATAGCGCTCCCAGGACGTCTTGCTGTAGCCCGTGCGGTCGGCCACCGCTGCGATGCTCAGTCCACCGCGGTCGACGAGCCGGCGCAGCTGACCCGCGAACTCCCTGACCTGTGGATCGAGTTCATCGGGCAAGGCCCTCCAACGAGGCATTTCTTCCCCCCTCTTCCCCCCGTACGGATCTCCGTACGACTCTGAACTTTCCCCCCGTGCCCGCTGTTCGCGCGCCGTGCATGGTGCCCTCGCTGAATCCTGGTCCGGGACCTGGTCCGGGGCCTCTTCACGCCCCGTTCTGGCCTACCCACTGGGATGCGCCCGTCCGGGATCTCAGTTCCCAGGAAAGGGGCGCGCAGGAGCATTTCGGGCAGGAGCGCGCGCCGCGCGCGCCCCCCCGCACCGTCAGCGATCCAGTGTCCCACCGGCCACCCGGATTTCCGGGCGGAATCACAGGACTGCACACGAGACCTCCCGGACCACCTCAAATGCTCACATCAGTCCTGTTCTTGAACGCTCAGGGGCCGAATTCTTGAACGTGTGCGTCAGTGATCGCGCCCCGCGCCCCCGCTTCCTTCCGAGTGCGTCTGCGTCGCCGGGTGCGGACACCTCGGCGGAATGGTCACTTCCGTGCCACAGCGGGCTGACAGGTGTTGAACGGAGCGTTCGCCGCGCGGGAACGTGGAGCGCGACGGCGGTCCGTCCTTACTCGGGGGAGGGGACGGACCGCCGTCGTCCGCACACGGGCACGGGGGTTCGGTGCACGGGAGTTTGGTGCGCGGAATTCCGAGAAGGGGCGGAGCCCCTCAGCCCGCCTCGTCGCCCACCGTGAAGTGCAGGGTGTCCTTGAGGAACGGGATCTCCAGCAGCGGCCTGGGCTGGGCCATCAGCGCGAGGAGCACGATGGCGGTACCCAGGAAGATGTACGTGGCCATGTCCGTGAAGCGGGAGCGGACGGCGAGCATGCCGACATCCCGGACGGCCCAGCGCAGCACCGCGCCGCCGAGCAGCGCGGCCCCGATCAGGATCGTGCCGGCCCTGAACGCGTCCAGCGCGGTGAGCAGCAGCCCGAGCGCCACGGTGGACAGCACGGCGAGGATCGGCCACTGGCGCACGGGAGCGGGCGCCTCGCGGGGCGCCGCCCGGCCACCGCCCTCGGGCCGCGCGGTGTCCTTGGTGAACATCGGGAACCGCCGGGTGCCCCGAACGGGCTTCCCGTCGGCGTCGGGAACGCTGATGTGATCACGAACCTCGATCTCATCCACGGCCCCGGCAGGCCCGGCCGTCCCGGTCGCCTCGGCCGTCCCGGTCGCCTCCGCTGTTCCTGCCGTCCCGGTCGTCCTCGCGGTCTTCGCCATGTGCACCCTCTCCGGTGCCGCAGCCCCGTCTGTCGTCGTCCCGGACCGGCCCGCGGTCCTCGGTCCGTCCGCCGTGTCCCCGGACCCACCGTCGGCCGAAGCCCGGGGCCGTTCGGCCTTGCCTGACGACACGGCCGCCGTCTCCGAAGCTCGCGCCGCGTCCGAAGCTCGCGCCGCTCCCGGCGTCCCGGCCGCCGCCGAGGCCCGGGAGACCCGGGAGGTCCGGGGAGCGTCCGCCCGCGCCGGACTCACCGACTCCTCCGCCCCACCGGACGCCTCCGCCCCACCGGACGCCTCCGACATTACGGCCGGTGGACGCGGCGGACGTACGCCCGCCGTCTCCGCAGCTCCCGTCGCCTTCGCCGCTTCCGCCCCGCCCCCTGAACGCCCGTCCGGCGCGCCCGAAGCCGACGGTTCCGCCGGCCCCTCGGTCGTTCCCGGGCGTGGCCGCCTCGCGGACGCCCCCGGCTTCCCCGACGCCCCGGAGGTCTCCGCCGCTCCGGGCGCGCCGGACGCCCCCGCCCCCCGCGGCTCCCCGGAAACGCCCTCGGCCCCGCCGTCAGCCGGCACTGCGCTCCGCCGCCTCCACCACGTTGACGAGCAGTTGTGCGCGGGTCATCGGGCCGACGCCGCCGGGGTTGGGGGAGATCCAGCCGGCGACCTCCGCGACACCCGGGTGGACATCGCCGACGATCTTGCCCTCGGCGGAGCGGGAGACGCCGACGTCGAGGACGGCGGCGCCCGGCTTCACGTCCTCGGGCCGGATCAGGTGGGCGGAACCGGCGGCGGCGACGATGATGTCCGCCTTCCGCAGGTGCGCGGCCAGGTCACGCGTGCCGGTGTGGCACTGGGTCACCGTGGCGTTCTCGCTGCGCCGGGTGAGCAGCAGCGGCATCGGACGCCCGATCGTCACCCCACGCCCGACGACCACGACCTCGGCGCCCTTGATCTCGACGCCGTACTGGCGGAGGAGGGTGAGGACGCCGTTCGGGGTGCAGGGCAGCGGGGCGGGCTCGTTGAGGACGAGGCGCCCGAGGTTCATCGGGTGCAGACCGTCCGCGTCCTTGTCGGGGTCCATCAGTTCGAGGATGCGGTTCTCGTCGATGCCCTTGGGCAGCGGGAGCTGGACGATGTAACCGGTGCAGGCGGGATCCTCGTTGAGTTCCCGGACCACCGCCTCGATCTCCTCCTGGGTCGCGGTCGCGGGCAGTTCACGCTGGATGGACGCGATGCCGACCTGCGCGCAGTCGCGGTGCTTGCCGGCGACGTACTTCTGGCTGCCGGGGTCTTCACCGACCAGGATCGTGCCGAGTCCGGGCGTGACGCCCTTCTCCTTCAGCACCGCCACGCGGGCGGTCAGATCGGACTTGATCGCGGCTGCGGTGGCCTTGCCATCGAGAATCTGGGCGCTCATGGCCCCAATCTTCGCGGATGACCGGCGCCGGGTTCCAATCCGGTCATCCGACGGACGCCCTCCGCCCGCTTCCGGACGCGGGACGGACCGTGCATGACAGACCCGTCAGGCGCTCCCTCGGCCACCTCGGCGGTTGCTTGGGCGGTTGTTCGGGAGGTTACGCGGGCGGTTGCTCGGGCACCCGGGTCGACAAGATCGGATGTGTTGCACTTGCACAACACCCGCTGAATCTCCCTGGACATCCGAGCGGGCATATAAAACGATTGGGACACAGTGCCGCGGGCACTGCCGGGGGGCGTGACCATTTCAAAAGATCCAGGGCATTCCTCCGAACCGTGCCGCGCGTCCCCGCACCAGGCAACGGAGGAAACCCCGCATGAGCTTCGGCGACCCGAACAACCCGTACGGCCAGCCCCAGCAGCAGCCGCCCGCCCAGGGTTACGGCTACCCGCAGCAGACCCCGCCCCAGCAGCCGGGCTACGGCTACCCGACCGCCCCGCCGGTCTCCCAGGGGTACGGCGGCTACCCGAACGCACCCGAGACCATGCCCAGCACGGTGAACGCGGCCCGCATCATGCTGTGGGTGATCGTCGGCCTCCAGGTGGTCGGCGTCCTGCTCTACGCCATCGCCGCGATCGCGGTGTCCGCGGCGAGCGACAGCGCCGAGGACCCGGCCCTCGCCGAGGCACTCGGCAACATCCCCACCGGCCAGATGGTGGCGATCGCCATCTTCGCGGCGGCCTGGCTCGGCTACGCGGTCACGATGGCCGTGAAGTTCAAGTCCGGCGGCAACGGTGTACGCGTGGCCACCCTGGTCTTCGGCATCATCACCGCGATCCTCGGCATCTTCCCGTTCCTGCTGATCGGCCTGGTCCACCTGGTGCTGGGCATCCTGATCGCGGTCTTCGTCGGCAACGCCAACGGCAAGGCGTGGTTCAACCGCCCGCGCTACTGAGCACGGCCGGGCGCCGGACGAGCACTGAGCACACTCGAAGGGCCGTGCCTCCCGAACTCGGGGGCACGGCCCTCGGTGCGTCTCCTTGCGGTACGTCGCCCTGCCGTGGGCCTTCTCCCGGTGTGCCACGCCGCGGTGTCACAGCGGGCAGAAGCCACCGCCCGCCGGCGACACGCGGCTCACCGCGTGGTCGTAGTCCTGCGTCTGGCCGGGCCCGAGCGGATAGCTCAGGCTGCCGCCGACGCAGTAGGGCGTGTTCGTGGCGTTGACGACCGCGGTGACCCGCAGGGCGGGGCTGTACGCGGCCCGGTCCCCCTCTCTCACCATGACCGGCTGGGAGCCGAGCAGCGGCTGGAGACACACGTACCCGCGGAGACAGGACACCACCGCCTCCTCCCCGGCGCCGCTCGCGGCCGCCGCGCCGCTCGTCCCCGTACCGAGCGCGACGGCGAGCACCGCGCCGACGGCCGCCGCCCGGCGTGACCGACCCGATCTGTTGCGCATGACCGACCCCCTGAGTCCCTGTCGATGGAACGGACCCCTCGACCCTCGCAGCGGAACGCCCGCCTCTGCACCGGGGTATCGGCCATTCCGCGACCTTCCGCCCCGGGCGCACGTTCCGCGGGGGCCCGGGACGCGGGCTCCCGCCCCGGGCGGACACGGCGAAGGGCCCGCCGGTGTGCCCGGCGGACCCTTCGTCCTACGACTCGTGGAGCGGCTCAGTGGAAGAAGTGCCGCGTCCCCGTGAAGTACATCGTCACGCCCGCCTTCCGCGCGGCCTCGACGACCAGCTCGTCACGGACCGAACCACCGGGCTGCACCACGGCCTTGACGCCGGCCGCGGTCAGGATCTCCAGCCCGTCCGGGAAGGGGAAGAACGCGTCGGAGGCGGCGTACGCGCCCCGCGCGCGCTCGGCACCGGCGCGCTCGACCGCGAGCTTGGCGGAGTCCACGCGGTTGACCTGCCCCATCCCGACACCCACCGAGGCGCCGTCCTTGGCCAGCAGGATCGCGTTGGACTTCACCGCGCGACAGGCCCTCCAGGCGAACGCCAGCTCGGCCAGTTCGTCGGCGGAGAGGGCGTCGCCGGTGGCGAGGGTCCAGTGGGCGGGGTCGTCACCGTCGGCCTGGAGCCGGTCGGTCACCTGCAGCAGCGCGCCGCCGTCGACGGGCTTGACCTCGACCGGGGCGGCGGGCGCGCCCGGTGCCTTCAGCACCCGGATGTTCTTCTTCTTCGCGAGGGCCTCCAGCGCGCCGTCCTCGTAGTCGGGCGCGACGATCACCTCGGTGAAGATCTCGGCGACCTGCTCGGCCATCTCCTTGGAGACCGGCCGGTTGACCGCGATCACCCCGCCGAACGCCGACAGCGGGTCGCAGGCGTGCGCCTTGCGGTGCGCCTCCGCGACGTCCGCGCCGACCGCGATCCCGCACGGGTTCGCGTGCTTGATGATCGCGACGGCGGGCGCGTCGTGGTCGTACGCGGCACGGCGCGCGGCGTCCGTGTCCGTGTAGTTGTTGTACGACATCTCCTTGCCGTGCAGCTGCTCGGCCTCGGCGAGGCCGCCGGTCCCGGAGACGTACAGCGCGGCCGGCTGGTGCGGGTTCTCGCCGTAGCGCAGGGTGTGCGCGCGCTCCCAGGTGGCCCCGAGGAAGTCGGGGAACTGCGAGTCGTCGACCGGCGCGTACGAGGACGCGAACCAGGAGGCCACGGCGACGTCGTACGCGGCCGTGTGCTGGAACGCCTCGGCGGCGAGCCGCTTGCGGGTGGTCAGGTCGAAACCGCCGTGCTGGACGGCCGCGAGCACGTCGGCGTACCGGGCGGGGCTGGTGACGACCGCGACGGAGGGGTGGTTCTTGGCGGCGGCGCGGACCATCGAGGGGCCGCCGATGTCGATCTGCTCGACGCACTCGTCGGGGGTGGCGCCGGAGGCGACCGTCTCCCGGAACGGGTAGAGGTTGACGACGACGAGGTCGAACGGCTCGACGCCCAGCTCGGCGAGCTGGTTCCGGTGGTCCTCCAGGCGCAGGTCGGCGAGGATACCGGCGTGCACCTTGGGGTGGAGGGTCTTGACCCGGCCGTCCAGGCACTCGGGGAAGCCGGTCAGCTCCTCGACCTTGGTGACGGGGACACCGGCGGCGGCGATACGCCCGGCGGTGGACCCGGTGGAGACGAGTTCGACGCCCGCCTCGTGCAGGCCGCGCGCGAGGTCTTCGAGGCCCGTCTTGTCGTAGACGCTGACGAGCGCGCGTCGGATGACCCGCTGGTCGCCCGCGCCGTTCCGGCCGCTCTGGCCGCTCTCGGCCGTGACAGTGCTGTCGGCGGTCACTGGATAACTACCTTTCGTCCCTCAATGCGATAGCCGTTGCGGGCGAGCCGCCCCACGACATCGACGAGCAGCCTTCGCTCGACTTCCTTGATGCGCTCGTGCAGAGCGCTCTCGTCGTCCTCGTCACGGACCTCCACCACGCCCTGCGCGATGATCGGTCCGGTGTCGACGCCGTCGTCGACGAAGTGGACGGTGCAGCCGGTGACCCGGGCGCCGTACGCGAGCGCGTCGCGGACCCCGTGGGCCCCCGGGAAACTGGGGAGGAGCGCCGGGTGGGTGTTGACGAACCGCCCACCGAACCGCGCCAGGAAACGCTTCCCCACGATCTTCATGAACCCGGCGGAGACGACGAGGTCCGGCTCGTACGCGGCGACGGCGTCGGCGAGCGCCGCGTCCCACTCGTCACGCGTCGCGTGGTCCTTGACCCGGCACACGAAGGTCGGCAGCCCGGCGCGCTCGGCGCGGGCGAGGCCCTCGATGCCACCGCGGTCGGCTCCGACGGCCACGATCTCGGCGCCGTAGGCCTCGACGCCGGCCGTGGCGATGGCGTCCAGCAGCGCCTGGAGGTTGGTGCCGGATCCGGAGACCAGCACGACGAGGCGCTTGGCCACGGGCTTGGCGGCCACGGTGGGGCCCTTTCTACGGGTTCTGCGGGGAACGTTCACGTCTGCCGACCGTGCACTTGTACCTTCGTACGAATGCTTCGGGTCCCCCGATACGGGGAAGTCTACGAAGCGGCCGACCGTCAGCAACGATACCGGCACACCGGACGGCCCCCGTGGGACGGGGGCGCGGCCGGGAGGTAGCGTCTGCCTGGAGTGGGCTCGGGAACGCGGTCGGTGTGTGGGGCGTTCAAGGAGTGACAGCTCATGCGCTACCAGTAGATTTCACCGCCGAGATCACCACTGGACACGACAGGGATCACGACCGGGCACCACCGGGACCACGACCGGACTCACCCGCCGGGTCCGGCGACCCAACGCCGGACAGCGGCTCCGGGTCCACCACCCCAGGCACCCGCCGGGCACCACCGGGCACACCACCGATGTCACGCCGTAACCACCAAGGGGAAGACGCACTCCTGATGCCGGACCGCAGTTTCCGCCTTTCTTCGCTCCTGCTGCGCGAGCGGAGTTCCTCGCCCACGCCTCCGCGCGAGAGCGAGGACACCCACGAGCAGTCCGGGCAGCCCGGGCGGGGCCAGGGCGCAGGCGCTTCGGACGACAACCCGTTCGCGCCGCCGCCCGAGGGCACGCCCGACCGGCCCTGGCAGCCGCGCCGGCCGGACGGCCGGGACGCCGACGACGGCTCGGGACGCGGTGGCGGCCACGCGCCGTGGGGCGGTCAGTGGAGCGACCGGCAGCCCGGCCGCTCGTCCGGCGGTCCCTTCGGGCAGCGGCCCGGCGGCCAGGGCGGGCCCGGCCAGGGCCCCGAGGGCGGTCCGGGCAGGGGACTGCGCTGGGACCCGACGGACCCCGCCCAGCGGCGCGCGCGGTACTCGCTGCTGTGCGGCATGTGGGCCTTCTTCTTCGCCCTCTTCGCCTGGCCCTACGTCGCCCTGCTGCTCGGCTCCCTTGCCGTGTACTGGGCCGTCAGCTCCCTGCGCGCCAAGCCCGGCAACCCGGACCCGGACCGGCCGGCGACCCCCGAGCCGAGCGGCCGGCCGCAGAGGACGGCGGCCATCAGCGGCCTGGTCACCTCCACGATCGCCCTCGCCATCGTCGCCGTCACCTTCTCGGCCCAGTTCGTGTACCGGGACTACTACACCTGCGTCAACGACTCCCTCACCACCACCTCCGCCCAGTCCTGCAAGGACCTTCTGCCGGAGGGCCTGGTGCGGGAGGTGCTGGGCGCGCAGTGACCGCGCGTCCCGGGCAGACAGGGTGAAGGCGCGCCGCCGGTGGTGACCGGCGG
>NZ_JBHVDD010000021.1:0-109795 GCF_042802995.1 Streptomyces sp. NPDC057438 | reverse complement strand
CTAATCCCCACCGAAGTGGTTCATCGTTCGACTTGCATGTGTTAAGCACGCCGCCAGCGTTCGTCCTGAGCCAGGATCAAACTCTCCGTGAATGTCTACCCGACTGTGCTTAATTAAAAGCGCGGGTGCACACATCACGAGAGCGGAACCACCGGAGGAATAGTCCGATGGTTCACAGCGTCCTCGCTGTGTTTTATTTCAAAGGAACCTCGTCCCAGCAGATGCTGGAGACGGGGTATCAACATATCTGGCGTTGATTTTTGGCACGCTGTTGAGTTCTCAAGGAACGGACGCTTCCTTTGTACTCACCCTCTCGGGCTTTCCTCCGGGCTTTTCCCTTCGGTCTTGCTGTCTTGCGTTTCCGACTCTATCAGACCGTTTCCGGTTCCGATTTCCTCGGTGCTTTCCAGGTTTCCGCTTTCGCGTTTCCCTTTCCGGCGACTCCGACTTTATCAGAAGTTTTTGGCCTGACTGACCGGCCGTTCATTTCCGAATCATCGGGTGGGCTCACTCGGGAATTCAGCTTCACGAGAGGCCGATAGATTTTCACCGCGCCCTGGGGTATGTCCACCTCTAGGCAACTGTTCTAATCTACCTCCCCACACGGACCGTGTCAACGGCTCTTGCGGGAACGAAGAGGAGACTAACAGTCCGGCCGGGGTGAACGCACATCAGGCTGCCGTGGGCACCGTGGCACTGCGTTCGTGCTCCTCCACATCGCCCGTGTCACCGGCGCGGACGGCACGTCCGCCCAGGACATAGACGTAGGCGAGGAAGGCGAGTTCGGCGAGGACGCCAATGCTGATGCGGGCCCAGGTGGGCAGGCCGGACGGGGTGACGAAGCCTTCGATGGCGCCGGAGACGAAGAGGACCAGCGCCAGGCCCAGCGCCATGCCCAGGGCGGCACGGCCCTCCTCGGCCAGGGCCACGCGCCGGGTGCGGGGGCCCGGGTCGATGACGGTCCAGCCGAGGCGCAGGCCGGTGCCGGCGGCCACGAAGACGGCGGTCAGTTCCAGAAGGCCGTGCGGCAGGATCAGGCCGAGGAAGACGTCCAGACGGCCCGCCGAGGCCATCAGGCCGATGCCCACACCCAGGTTCAGCATGTTCAGGAGCAGTATCCAGAGGACCGGCAGGCCCAGGAAGATGCCCAGGACCAGGCACATCGCGGCGGCCTGGGCGTTGTTCGTCCAGACCTGGGCCGCGAAGGACGCGGCGGGATGGCTGGAGTAGTACGTCTCGTACTGGCCGCCGGGGCGGGTCATCTCGCGCAGGGCGTCGGGGGCCGCGAGGGAGGCCTGGACCTCCGGGTGGGTGCCGATCCACCAGCCGAGGAGCGCGGCGACGAGTGTGGAGAGCAGGGCGGTGGGGACCCACCAGTGCCGGGAGCGGTAGACCGCGGCGGGGAAGTTGTGGGTCAGGAAGCGGGTGACGTCGCGCCAGGAGGCCCGTCGGTTTCCCGTCACCGCACTCCGCGCGCGTGCCACCAGTCGGCTGAGGCGTCCGGTCAGCTGGGGGTCGGGAGCGCTCGACCGGATCAGCGAGAGGTGGGTGGCCGTGCGCTGGTAGAGGGTGACGAGTTCGTCGACCTCGGCACCGTTGAGCCGGCGCTGGCGGCGGAGCAGGGCGTCGAGGCGGTCCCACTCGGCACGATGGGCGGACACGAAGACATCGAGGTCCATCGGGTGTGCTGCTCCTCGTCCCTCTGCAACACCGCGGGTCGGCTTGTCCTACTGGTCTCACTGGTCGTACTGCGGCGCGATCTGTCCTCAGCTTGGCAGACTGGCCACTCTCGGGGCAGGTCAGGGCAGGAAACCGGAAGGACTACGGGTGTGAGTGAGCTGGTGACGGGCGAGGCGGTGGCTCTGGAGCTGCGTCCCGCGAAGCTGCCGAGCCGGGCGCTGGCCGTGCTGCTCGACCTGGTCGTGGCCGTGGTCGTGTATCTGGCGGTGGTTCTGGTCCTGGTGCTGTCGACGGCCGGCCTCGACGAGGCCGCGCAGATGGCGATATCCATCGCGAGCTTCCTGCTCGTCCTGGTGGGCGGACCGATCGCGGTGGAGACACTGAGCCACGGGCGTTCCCTGGGGAAGCTGGCGTGCGGACTACGGGTGGTGCGGGACGACGGGGGACCGATCCGGTTCCGGCACGCGCTCGTGCGCGGTGCGGTCGGGGTGGTCGAGATTTTGATGACGTTCGGCGTGGTCGCGTGCATCGCCTCGCTCGTCTCCGCACGAGGTCGGCGGCTGGGTGACGTGTTCGCGGGGACGCTGGTGGTGCGGGAGCGCGTACCGACGGGGCAGACGGCGTTCGTGCCTCCGC
This sequence comes from Streptomyces sp. NPDC057438, assembly GCF_042802995.1. Taxonomy (NCBI): domain Bacteria; kingdom Bacillati; phylum Actinomycetota; class Actinomycetes; order Kitasatosporales; family Streptomycetaceae; genus Streptomyces; species Streptomyces sp. NPDC057438. Next base: position 107,479 of record NZ_JBHVDD010000021.1, on the reverse strand, counting down.
CGCCGCCCTGGCTCGTGGGACGGTTCTCCGAACTCGACCTGTCCGCCGTTCCCGACGGGCTGTGGCTGGCCGTCCGCCAGTACCTGACGCGGATGCGGCAGCTGGACCCGCACGTCGGCGCGGCGATGGCGGAACGTCTCGCCACGGACCTCGCGGCGCGTACGGGGACCCCGGCGCCGTACGGAGTGCCGCCGGGCGCGTACCTGGCGGCCGTGGTCCACGAGCGGCAGGCGCGGGAGGCCCGGCAGGCGTTCGCGGGCAGGGCCGGAGCGGCGGGCGTACCGGGTGCGCCGGCCGGTGGGCCCAGCTGGGGTGGTTCGGGGACTCCCCCGGTGGCTCCGGCGTACACGCCGCCCGGGGGGTACGTGAGCCCCGGCGCGACGGCCTTTGCGGCGCCGGCGGCCCTTCAGCCACACCCGTCGGACCCGCCCCACCACAGGCCGCAGACGCCCGGGACACCGCAGTCACCTCAGACGCCTCAGACGCCTCAGACGCCTCAGACGCCTCCTGCCGAGCGTCCCGCCACCGGGTTCGCGCCGCCCGCGTGAGTTCCTCGCCCGACCGCCGTTCCGCTGTCGGACGCGGGGCGATCTCAGTCGAACGTCGACGGCGGTGTCTCCAGGTGTTCCAGCTCGATCCCGGGGGCCGCGAGGACGACGTCGCCGGCTAGGTGAACGGTGTGCTGCTCGCCCGTGTCCAGGGCTGTGACCTGGTAGGTGTCCACGGTCAGGGGTCCGTTGTCAGTGGGGTGTGCTTCTCTTTCGATCAGCGCCCAGGACTGGTCCAGGGTGCGGGGGGCCAGGACCGGGTCGGTGAAGGCGACGAGGCGTACGCGTGTCGCGGGCGCCGAGGGGGTGAGGCGCAGGAGGCGGGCGGTGGCGATCAGGAAGGCGGGGGAGGTTCCGGTGAAGGCGTGGGCGCGGACGTTGCCTTCGGCGGCCTCGGTGCCGGTGGGATCGGTACGGACCCAGGTGACGCCGTCGAGGGCGGCGCCGCGGACCTGCCAGCTCGCGGCGTGGAGTTCGAGGCGGATGGGGCGGCCGAGTTCGTCGAGGGCGAGGTCGACGGAACCGGCGTGCTCACCGGACGGGGTGGTCCGCTGGGAGACATAGCGCCAGCCGGACGGGCCGGGCGCGCAGTGGAAGTGTTCTTCGGCGAGGGGGGTGTGGTCGTGCGGGTCGTGAAGCGAATACCGGCCGCGGGGCATGGGGGTCCTGGGTCTTGACGGGTCGGCCCGGTCCGGTGCGGACCACGGGGCGAACGGGCAGGCCCCCGGCACGGGGGTGCGGGGGCCTGCCTGGGAGCTGCTGCCGGGACGGGTACGTCCATGTGCGTCTGCGCGGACGCACCCGTCGTCGGGCGGATCAGTAGCGGTAGTGGTCCGCCTTGTACGGGCCCTCGACGTTCACGCCGATGTACGAGGCCTGTTCGGGGCGGAGCGTGGTGAGCTTCACGCCGAGCGCGGCGAGGTGCAGCCGGGCGACCTTCTCGTCGAGGTGCTTGGGCAGCGTGTAGACCCCGATGGGGTACTCGGACTGCTTGGTGAACAGCTCGATCTGGGCCAGGGTCTGGTCCGCGAAGGAGTTGGACATCACGAACGACGGGTGGCCGGTGGCGTTGCCCAGGTTCAGCAGGCGGCCCTCGGACAGGACGATGAGGACCTTGCCGTCGGGGAAGGTCCACGTGTGGACCTGGGGCTTGACCTCGTCCTTGACGATGCCCGGGATCCTGGCGAGGCCTGCCATGTCGATCTCGTTGTCGAAGTGGCCGATGTTCCCCACGATGGCCTGGTGCTTCATCCGGGCCATGTCCGAGGCCAGGATGATGTCCTTGTTGCCGGTCGTGGTGATGAAGATGTCGGCCGTCTCGACGACCTCGTCGAGGGTCGTGACCTGGTAGCCGTCCATCGCCGCCTGCAGCGCGCAGATCGGGTCGATCTCGGTGACGATGACGCGGGCGCCCTGCCCGCGCAGCGACTCCGCGCACCCCTTGCCCACGTCGCCGTAGCCGAACACGACGGCCGTCTTGCCGCCGATGAGGACGTCGGTGGCGCGGTTGATGCCGTCGATCAGGGAGTGGCGGCAGCCGTACTTGTTGTCGAACTTCGACTTCGTCACGGCGTCGTTCACGTTGATCGCCGGGAAGAGCAGCTGGCCGTCACGCTGCATCTCGTACAGGCGGTGGACGCCGGTCGTGGTCTCCTCGGTCACGCCGCGGATCTCCGAGGCGAGCTGGGTCCACTTCTGGGAGCCCTCGGTGATGGTGCGGTTCAGGAGTTCGAGGATGACGCGGTGCTCGTCGTTCTCGGCGGTGTCGACGGCGGGAACCTTGCCGTCCTTCTCGTACTCGACGCCCTTGTGGACGAGGAGGGTGGCGTCACCGCCGTCGTCGAGGATCATGTTGGGGCCGCCGGTGGGGCTGTCCGGCCAGGTCAGCGCCTGCTCGGTGCACCACCAGTACTCCTCCAGCGTCTCGCCCTTCCAGGCGAAGACCGGGACGCCCTGGGGGTTGTCCACGGTGCCGTTCGGGCCGACCGCGATCGCGGCGGCGGCGTGGTCCTGGGTGGAGAAGATGTTGCAGGAGGCCCAGCGGACCCGGGCGCCGAGGGCGACCAGGGTCTCGATGAGCACGGCGGTCTGCACGGTCATGTGCAGGGAGCCGGTGACGCGGGCACCGGCGAGAGGCTGCGCCTCGGCGTACTCCTTGCGGATCGCCATCAGGCCGGGCATCTCGTGCTCGGCGAGGGTGATCTCCTTGCGGCCGAACGCGGCCAGGGAGAGATCGGCGACCTTGAAGTCCTGCCGGTTGTCGACAGTCGTCATGGAGAGCTGCTCCTCGGTTTCGGGTCGAGGGTGGTCAGGGCTGGTCTGCGCGGCGGCGGACACAGGGGTGCCCCGAAGAGGACACAGGGATGCCCGCGTGCGCGCAGCGCAGTCCGTCGGAGGCCCTCTCTCCCTCGGCCGGTCCTCGGTGGGACCGCCCGACCGCCATCAGCAGCGACGTCTGGCTCCGTCCCAAGCTACACCGGTCGGCCCTGTCGGCCCCAGTCCGCCTGGGTACGGATTGAGCCGAAGCCGGGGCCGGTACCGGCGGCGTGCGAGGTCGAGGCGCTCTCCCGGGAACCCCGGGTGGGACGGAAACGGTGGGGGCCGGGGACCGCGAAGGGCCCGTCGCGTGTGCGCGACGGGCCCTTCGGGCGTCGGTGTCTGCCGGGTGTGGGCGGTGGGTCAGTGGTCGGCGGTGGGGGCCGGGCCCCCGGGGGCGGCCTCGGGGTCGGCGCCCTTGGTGGCCTCGGCCTCGCTGTAGATGTCGGGCTCGAGGTAGATGACGCGGGCGATCGGGACGGCCTCACGGATGCGGGCCTCGGCGGCGTCGATGGCGTGGGCGACCTCGGTGGCCGTCTCGTCGTGCCGGACGGCGATCTTGGCGGCGACCAGCAGTTCCTCGGGACCGAGGTGCAGCGTGCGCATGTGGATGATGGCGGGGACCGTGTCGCCGTCGACGATCGCGGCCTCGATCTTCCTGACCTCCTCGACACCGGCGGCTTCGCCGAGGAGCAGCGACTTGGTCTCGGCGGCGAGGATGATCGCGATCAGGATGAGCAGGACGCCGATGCAGAGGGTGCCGATGCCGTCCCAGACGCCGTCGCCGGTGAGCAGGGCGAGGCCGACGCCGCCGAGCGCGAGGATCAGGCCGACGAGGGCGCCGAGGTCCTCCAGCAGGACGACGGGCAGCTCGGGGGCCTTGGCGTGGCGGACGAACTCGGTCCAGGATTTGTCGCCGCGCACACCGTTGGATTCCTTGATCGCGGTCCGGAAGGAGAAGGACTCGGCGATGATCGCGAAGACGAGGACGCCGACCGGCCAGTACCAGTGCTCGATCTCGTGCGGGTGCTTGATCTTCTCGTAGCCCTCGTAGATGGCGAACATGCCACCGACGGAGAAGAGGACGATGGAGACGAGGAAGGCGTAGATGTAGCGTTCGCGGCCGTAGCCGAAGGGGTGTTGCGGGGTCGCCTCGCGCTGGGCCTTCTTACCGCCGAGGAGGAGGAGGCCCTGGTTGCCGGAGTCGGCCAGGGAGTGCACCGACTCCGCGAGCATCGATGACGAGCCGCTGAAGACGAACGCCACGAACTTCGCTACCGCGATCGCGAGGTTGGCGGCGAGTGCCGCCACGATCGCCTTGGTGCCGCCTGACGCGCTCATGTGTCCGAGGTGTCCCTTCGCCTAAGCGTGTGTCCGTGCGTGGGCCTGGGTACCCACGCTTCCGTCCGTCACCGGCCGGGCTTTGCCCGCCTTTTGCAGGGGGCATTGTTGCAGCCCGGCCCGGCCTCGGCGCGCCGGGCCGGGGATCGGGACCGTTTCGGTCCCTCGGCGCGCCGGTCGGTGGCTCTCCGGCGTCGAGGGTTCCGCTCAGGCGATGACGGTGGCGCGGAACAGGGTGCCCGGTCCGGACACCTCCGCCTTCTCGTCCGCCGGTACGAAGACGGACTCGCCGGGGGTGAGCGTGTGTTCGCCCGCGCGGACCGAGCCGGCCGTGCAGAGGAGGATCTGCGGGGTGGCGCGGGTGAGGTCGTGCGGGGCGGTGGCCTCGGGCAGGACGTAGCGGGAGAGGCGGAACTCGTCGATGGGGGTCTCGTAGAGCTCCTCGCCGTCGGGGGACGCCTCGGGGCGCAGGACGCCGGGGTCGGTCGCCTCGAAGCGGACGACGCGCAGGAGTTCGGGGACGTCGACGTGCTTGGGGGTCAGGCCGCAGCGCAGGACGTTGTCGGAGTTGGCCATGATCTCGACGCCGAGGCCATGGAGGTAGGCGTGCGGGATGCCGGCGCCGAGGAACAGGGCCTCACCGGGCTGCAGGGTCACGTGGTTGAGGAGCATGGCGGCGATGACGCCGGGGTCGCCCGGGTAGTGGTGGGCGATGTCGGCGTACGGGGCCCAGGCGCCGCCGAGGCGGGCACAGGCGGCCGCGGCCTCGGTCACCGTGTGGGCCGTCTCCTCGGGGTCGGCGCCCAGGATCGCGGTCAACACCTCGCGCAGCGCGGCTTCTTCGGGCTGGGCGTGCAGGAGGTCGACGTACAGCTTGAGGGAGTCGACGTCGAGACCGGCGAGCAGGTCGGCGGCCCGCAGCGGGTCGCGGAAGCCGCAGAGGCCGTCGAACTCCGTGAGGGCGCAGATGAGTTCCGGCTTGTGGTTGGCGTCCTTGTAGTTGCGGTGGCCGGCGTCGATCGGGATGCCGCGCCGCTCCTCGTCCTCGTAGCCCTCGCGGGCCTGTGCGAGGTCGGGGTGGACCTGGAGGGAGAGGGGGGCGCCGGCGGCGAGGAGTTTGAGGAGGAACGGGAGGCGGGGGCCGAACCTGGCGACCGTCCGCGCTCCCAGCTCGCGTTCCGGGGCCTCGTCGATCACCTCGGTGAGGGGTCCGCGCCCGGTGCGGGAAGGGGCGCCGGGGTGGGCTCCCATCCACATCTCCGCCTGCGGCTCGCCGGTGGGCGCCACGCCGAGGAGTTGCGGGATGGCCGTGATCGAACCCCAGGCATAGGGGCGGACGGTGTTGTCGAGGCGGTCCATGGTGTGCGTTTCTCCGTACGTGGGGAGCCTGCGAGGGCCCGGCCGGGGCCGGGCTGCGGTAAGGATCAGGCTCCGGAGGCGAGCGACAGGTAAACGGCGGCGAAATCCGTGATGGCGATCATCTCCGCGAGGGTCTCCAGGTCGTTGCCCTCCTCCGGTACCAGCTCGCTGATCGCGGTGTCGTGGCCGAGGGCCAGCTCGCGGGCGGCCGGAACGGCGCTCAGCCCACCGGCCGGACGGTCGCGGAGCAGCACCGCGCGCGCGTGCAGGACGGGTGCGTCCTCGACGCGGTCGCGGAAGAAGTCGTCGGGGTCGGCGTTCGCGGCGAGCGGGCCCGTGAGCAGCACCGTGTGGGCGGCGAGGGCCTCCGGGAGCTGGGCGGCGAGGGCCGGGCGGCCCGCCAGATCGGCGAGCGCGGAGGCGAAACGGCGGCCCACGGGACCCGCCGTCTGGCCCTCGGTCCAGATCAGCGGGAGCGAGTCGGCCAGTTCGGCGGCGAGCGTCTTGGCCGGGTTGCCGTAGGTGGCGATGGCCGGGCCGCAGCGCTCGGCGACCTGGTCGAGGCGGTCGGCGACCTTCTGCAGGGCGTCGGGCGGGGCGGTGACGACGCCGGTGCGGTCCAGCAGCGCGAGCATCGGCGTGAGCAGGGCCCACAGGACGCCGGGGGCGGCGGCGCCGAGCGGCACCTCCTGCTCGTACGGGGAGGTGGCCATCGGTACGAAGAGGCCGTGGGCGCGTTCCACCGCCTCGGCGACGGGGGTGCGGGCCGGGGCCACGGCGACGACCGTGCTGCCTCGGCGGTACGCCTGGTCGACGAGGAGGGAGAGGCCGGGCTCGCTGCCGTCCGCCGTCGCGACCAGGAGGAGGTCGACGGGGCCGGCCCAGCCGGGCAGCTCCCAGCGGAGGGCGCCCGCGGCGGGGGCCACGCCGGTGGGATGGAGACGGGTGAGAGGACAGTTGGCCCCCGCGAGGGCGCCGAGCAGGTCGGCGACGCCCGCGGACGCCATGCCGGGGCCCGCGATGAGGAGGGCGCGCGGGCGCCCGTCCGGTTTCAGGTTCGGGATGCCGGCCTCGATGCCGAGCCGGATGGCCGTACGGACCCGGGCGCCTGCCTCGGCGGCGCCGCGCAGCAGGTCCCGGCGGTCGGCCTCCGACAGGGCGTCGGGGGTGTCCAGCAACGATTCGTCCAGCATGGGCGGCAGCCTCCGATTCGCCGGGTGCCCCGGTGCGCCTGTTCGCCTGTTCGCCTGTTCGCCGGGTTCACCGGCTCGTGCGGATCATGCCTCACGCGCGAGTGCGATCGCGCGGGTCACGCGGGGCGGCGGGCCTCGTCGACGAGGAGCACGGGGATGCCGTCCCGAATCGGGTAGGCGAGGCCGCAGTCCTGGCTCGTGCAGGTCAGCTCGGTGTCCTCCTCCGTGAGGGGGGCGTGGCACGCCGGGCAGGCGAGGATCTCCAGGAGGCCGGCTTCGAGCGGCATGTCGGGTCCCTTCGGGGGCGGAATTCGTGCGATGTGCGGCCTGGTCAGGGTACCGCCGTGCGGGGGTCGGCGCCGGGGTTGGGGGCGGGTGCCGTTTTCGCCCCCGCCGCCCCCGCCCTTCCCATCCTTGCGGGGCTGCACCCCTTCCACCCCCAGACGTCCGCCCGGCGGGGGCCGGTCGCGCGGTTCCCCGCGCCCCTGAGAAGCAGGGGCTGCGCCCCGTGCTTCTCCCGGGGTCACGCCCTGATGATCGCCAGGACCTCGTCCCTCAGCTTCGCCATCGTCGGCTCGTCCCTCGCCTCCGCGTTCAGCCTCAGCAGCGGTTCCGTGTTGGAGGGGCGGACGTTGAACCACCAGTCGGCGGCCGAGACGGTGAGGCCGTCGAGGTCGTCCAGGGTGACGTCCTCCCGGTCCCCGTAGGCGGAGCGCACCGCGGCCAGGCGGTCCGCCTGGTCGGCGACCGTGGAGTTGATCTCGCCCGAGCCGGCGTAGCGGTCGTACTGGGCGACGAGGGCGGAGAGCGGGCCGTCCTGGCCGCCGAGGGCGGCGAGGACGTGGAGGGCGGCCAGCATGCCGGTGTCGGCGTTCCAGAAGTCGGCGAAGTAGTAGTGGGCGGAGTGCTCGCCGCCGAAGATCGCGCCGGTTCTGGCCATCTCGGCCTTGATGAACGAGTGGCCGACGCGGGTGCGCACCGGCGTGCCGCCGTTCTCCCGTACCACCTCGGGGACGGACCAGGAGGTAATCAGGTTGTGGATGACCGTGCCCTTGCCGCCGTGCCGGGCGAGTTCACGGGCGGCGACCAGGGCGGTGATCGCGGAGGGCGGGACGGGGTTGCCCCGCTCGTCGACGACGAAGCAGCGGTCGGCGTCGCCGTCGAAGGCGATGCCGAGGTCGGCGCCCTCCTCGCGGACCCGCTTCTGGAGATCGACGAGGTTCGCCGGGTCGAGGGGGTTGGCCTCGTGGTTCGGGAAGGTGCCGTCCAGCTCGAAGTACAGCGGGACGAGGTCGAGGGGCAGGCCGGCGAAGACCGTGGGGACGGTGTGGCCGCCCATGCCGTTGCCCGCGTCGACGACGACCTTCAGCGGGCGGACGGAGGTCAGGTCGACGAGGCCGAGCAGATGCGCCGCGTAGTCCTCCAGCGTGTCCCGCCCGGTGATCGTGCCCGGCGTGGCGGCCGGTGCCGGTGCTCCCGACTCGCTCCAGTTCTCCGCCAGTTCACGAATCTCGGTGAGGCCGGTGTCCTGGCCGACGGGGGCGGCGCCCGCGCGGCACATCTTGATGCCGTTGTACTGGGCGGGGTTGTGGGAGGCCGTGAACATCGCGCCGGGCAGGTTCAGCGCGCCGGACGCGTAGTACAGCTGGTCGGTCGAGCAGAGGCCGATCTCGGTCACGTCCACGCCGAGCGCCGCCGCCCCGCGCGCGAAGGCACGCGAGAGGCCGGGCGAGGAGGGGCGCATGTCGTGGCCGGTCACGATGGCGTCCGCGCCGGTCACCCGCGCGAAGGCCGCCCCGAAGAGTTCGGCCAGGGTCTCGTCCCACTGGTCCGGGACCACCCCGCGCACGTCGTACGCCTTCACGATCGTCGACAGATCAACAGCCACGGGCACACCCTCCAGAAGTCCTCACCGGCCACCCAAACTACCCGGCGGCGCCGGCGGTGGGCCGTGTGACCTCCTGGAACGCCCGGCCTCGCGGGCCCCTCGCGGGTGGGCCGGACCGGACGCGAGGACGGTGACCACGCGACGAGTCGCTACGGGGACGGCAACGGCCTTGCTCAGGGCGCCGGTTGCCGGAGAAGCAGGGCGCCGGTCGCCGGAGAGGGGAAAGGGGTGCTCAGTTGTCGGGAGAGCGCAGTACGCGGAGGTGGCCGCGGCGGGCGACCTCCATGGGGTCCGCCGTGCGGGGACCGCCGCCGGCCTCCGCGGCGCGCTGCTGCGGGCGGGCCGCCTCGCGCACGGCGTTGGCGAGCGCTTCCAGGTCGTCACCGCTGGGGCGCGCGGGCGCCGAGGCGTCCAGCAGCCGTACGACCTCCCAGCCGCGCGGCGCGGTGAGGCGCTCGGAGTGCTCGGCGCACAGGTCGTAGCAGTGGGGTTCGGCGTAGGTGGCGAGAGGGCCGAGGACCGCGGTCGAGTCGGCGTAGACGTACGTCAGCGTCGCGACGGCGGGGCGGCCGCAAGCGGTGCGCGAACAGCGACGTACAGGGCTCACGATGTTGGACGGTACCGCACTCTTGAGCGGGCCGCGACGACTCTCCACCAGGTCACTCCACCGTGTCGCGCTGTGAAACGCCCCACATACCCCTCCGAACCCGGTGCGTTGACCTGCGAGTAACCCCTCGTCCGGGATGTCGAACGGCACGGAAGCCGGTCAAGTAAGCGAATAAACCATGCCAATTGGTGCGAGTTCATCGGTCTCGTAGAGATACGGAATCGAGCCCAACCTTGGCTGGAATGGTCAACCTCTGGCACGGCCGACAACCCTCCAAAGACGGTCGCGCGGCGAGCCGGTCGGACGCACCGGGCAGCCGTGCCAGGTCGGCGGCGCCGGGTCGCCTGGGGGCGCCGGGGGCGTGGAGCCGGGCGGGCGGGCCCCTCGGGGATTACGCTTCACAGGTGATGGACGACCTCGTACCGCCCCGCGCCGCCGCCGCACCCGGGCCCCGCCGCCGAGACCGGCACGGCAGGGGGATGCGCGGGCCGATCGCGCCGCCCCAGGTGCCGCTCGCGGCGAGTCGCGCGGAGGTGTTCGCGGATCTGGTGCAGGACTCCGTGGAGCGGCTGGAGCGGCGGCTGCCGCAGCTGGCCGACATCGACTTCCTCGTGCTGGAGGTGCCCCGGCTCGACGGGCCCGGGGACGGGGCCTGGAACGACGAGGCCGTGCCGCTCGGGGGGACCGTCGCGGCGCGGGAGGGGCGGCCGGCCCGGGTCGTGATCTACCGGCGGCCGGTGGAGATCCGGACGAAGGGGCGCGACGAGCGGGCCGCGCTGGTGCACGAGGTCGTGGTGGAGCAGGTGGCGGAGCTGCTGGGGCTCAATCCAGAGACTGTGGATCCTCGGTACGGGGAGGACTGAGGTGGCGGGGGGCGGCTGGGGGTTTCGCCCCCGCCGCCCCTCCTGGTCACCCAGCGCGCCCACCGCGGTGACCTCGCCCTCCATGCCGAGGGCGTCGACGCCGACCGCTGGCTGGACATCTCCCGTCCCATCCTTGAGGGGCTGCGCCCTTTCGACCCCCGGACGGTCCGCCCGGTGGGGCTTCTCGCGCAGTTCCCCGCGCCCCTGGAGAGCAGGGGCCTCGGGGATCACCTCTGCAGGATCGACAGGTCCTGGTGCGCCTTCGGGACCGCTACCGTTCCTCGGTCGTCCGGGAGGGTCTGGATGGTGAAGGCGGGGACGGAGTCGAGCTCGGACTCCAGGAGGCGGGAGGCGTAGACGGGGGCGCCGGAGATGGATTCGACGGTGAGGGCGTAGGTGCCCTTGAGGCCGCTCGGGGCCGGCATGTCGACGTGCTGGGTCGTGCCCGCCTTGATCGTGAACGTCTTGCTCGTGGCCTCGCCCCCGCCGCTGCCGGCGGACGCGGTGACCTTGACCTTCGCCGTGCCGGTCGGGGCGGTGAGGGCGAGGGTCGTGCCCTTGGCGCGGTTGTCGGCGACCGTGGCGCGCGCGCCGACCGGGCGGGTCGCCGGGATGAAGGCGGTCTCCCGGTTGTCGCCCTTGCCGCGGACGACCCGGAGGGCGGCCACCACCGGGACCGCCCGGCCCGTGGGGGCGAGGAAGAGGGAGCCCTCCTCGCCCCGGGTGATCTGCCCCAGGTCGGCCGTGGCGGTCATGCCCGCCTTGATGTGCAGCGTCTCGTTGCCGGCCGGGGTGATCGGGCCGTTCGGCGAGGCGAGGCGGAGTTTCAGGTCGGCGTCGGTGTCACCGGGGGCGAAGGCCACTAGGGTCACGGAGGTAGCGTCCTTCGGGATGCCGGGGAGGACGAGGCTGCCGGCCGGGTCGGCGGCGGTGGCGAGCCAGTCGCCGCCCTGCTTGTCGTCCAGGGCCTGGACGGCGGCGGCTACCCGGCCGCTGCGGACGCTGACGTGGACCGTGAGGTCGGCCTCCTTCGCCGCGACGAGCGTCGACAGCAGGACCGGCTCGGAGGCGCGCGGCTGGACCGTGATGCCGTCCCCCACCGTCGACTTCAGGACGCCGTCCTTGCCGTACAGCTCGATGTCGACGACGGCCGCCGAGTCGTCCGGGTTGACGAGGTGGACGTAGTCGGTGCGGCCGGCGGCCGTGGCGGCGCCCGGGAACCAGAACTCCGTGTCCGGGGCGGTGCAGTTGACGCCGAGCAGGCCGCGGCCGGTGCCGGCGGCGACCTCGGTGGTCTCCTGGACCGTCCAGCCGGGGGCGAACTTCCCCTCGGCCGTACCGATCAGCGCGGGAGCGTCACCGCCGTCGGTGCTGCCGGTGACGGGCCTGCCGGGCTCCTTGGCCTCGATGACCGGCTTGGCGGCCTTGCCCTTGCCGTCCTTGTCGTCCTTGCCGCCCGCGTCCGTCGGCCGCCCGCCCGCCGCGACGAGTTCGGCGCCGCCCTCGGCGCCGGTGTCCTTCGTGACGGGGGTGAAGGAGGTGTACGCGGTCTCCGCCAGGTCCGAGGTGCTCGGCTGCGGGCAGAGCAGACTCGTACGCTGCACCGGCAGTTGGGCCGCCGCCTTCGCGTTGGTGTCACCGCCGGCGGTGTCGGGGGTGCTGATCACGGCGAAGCCGGTGACGGCGGCGAGTGCGGTCGCGCCGGCGATCAGGGACAGGGTCTGGCGGTTCACTGCTGGCTCCCGTCGCGGCGCTCGCTGTCGGCGCCGGTGCCGTGCGACGGGTCGTACGTCGCGTCGTAGCCCTGGGTGTACGTCTGGTCGTACGAGGCGGTGTCGCCCCCGTACGAGGCGTACGGGTCGTACTGGCCGCCCTGGTAGGGGTCGGCCTGGTAGTGCTGCTGGTCGTAGGTGCCGGACGGGTACTGCTGCTGGGCGCCCTGGTACTGCTGGTCGTACTGCCCGTACCCGGCACCCGCGGGGGCCGCGTCCCACTCCCCGTACGACTGCTGCTCCGGGACGGGGGCGGCGACCGGTACCTCCTGCGGGAGGTGGGGCAGGTCGGGGTCGGTGGGCTGTTCGGCCTCGGCCTGGGCGCGCAGGCGGCGGGCGCGGCGGCCGTCCCCGGTGACGTCCTGGGCGGGGACGGCGACGGGCTCGTCGGGGAGGTCGTCGTCGACGTCCCGGCGGCGGCCCGGCAGGGCGAGGACCACGAGGACGACGGCGAGCGCGCCCTGGGCCCACAGCCGGCCGGTGTGGGTGACGGGGGCGTCGAAGGTGACGTCCAGGCGGCCGCCGTCCTCGGGGAGGCGGAAGCCCTGGGCCCAGCCGTCGACCGTGGTCGGGGTGAGCGGCTTGCCGTCGAGGGTGGCGGTCCAGGACTCGTCGGCGGTGTCGGCGAGGCGCAGGACGCGGCCGGAGCCGCCGGCCGGGAGGGTGGTGTGCACCTCGACGGGGCCCGCGGCGACGGCCTTCGGGGCGCCGGAGCCGGTCTCGACGGTGACCCGGGCGACCTGGCGGTCCACCCGCCACAGGGCGCTGCCGTCCTGCTGGCTGAGGCGGCTCAGGCCGGGCGTGGCGTCCAGGACGCGGCTGACCTCACGGGGGGAGCCGGGGCGGACGAGGACGTAGCGCACGGCGAAGCCGCCGAGTTCGTCGCTCTGGTCGGCGCCGGAGCCCGCGACGAGGTGGGCTACGACCTGGTCGAGCTGCTTGTTGTCCCCCGCGGCGGCCGTGAGTTCGGCGTCGCCGAGGCGGACGCCGGAGCCGCGTACCAGGGTGTAGCCGACCTCGGCGGTGGAGTCGCTGTCGAGGACCAGGGTGCGGGCCTGGTCGCGGGTGCCGCTCTCCTCGGCGACGAACGCGGGCACCTGGACGGGGTCGCGCCGCTCCAGGGGGCCGTCGGCGCCGCCGAGCACCCAGCCGGCGGCGGCCAGCAGCGGGCCGACGGCGGCGGCCAGCGCGATGAGCACGGCCACCGGCTGCCGCCAGCCGAAGCTCTGCTCGGCCACGCGGTGGCGGGCCCCGTCGGCGCCGAGGGTGGCGGCGGCGAGGAGGGCGAGGCCGTAGACGAGGGTCGAGGGGCCGGCCCAGGTGGAGCCGTTGGAGAGGACCGCGAGGACGAGGGCCACCAGGGCGGCGGTCCAGGCGGTCCGGATCGCCGGCTGACGCTCCGCGCGGAGCAGGGCGGCCAGCGCGGCGAGGACGACGCCGACGAGGGTCAGCCCGCCGACCGTGCCGGGCCCGCCGGGGCTGATGCCGAGCAGATCGGTCGCCGAGGCCGGGCTCCCGCCGTACTCCAGACCGGCCTCCTCGAAGAAGCCGAACGGCAGCAGGGTGAGCGACCAGGGGGCGAGCATCAGCAGCGGGGTGCCCAGCTGGGCGACGAAGCGCGGGCCGTAGGCGGTGATCTCGCGGCGGCGCAGGACGAGGACCCCGAGGCCGAGGAGCAGCGCGAGGGGCCACACGACGGGCGTGAACGCGGTGGTGATCGTCAGCAGCAGCGCGTACGCCCAGGTGGCACGCCAACTGCCGCGCGCCCCCGTGCGGTTGGTGAGTCCGCCGGCGGCGGCGCCCGCGCGGGCGGCGAGCGGCAGCAGGACCGCGAGGACGGCGGTACCGATGCGGCCGGTCGCGAGGGCGCCGGTGACGGCGGGCAGGAAGGCGTAGACGGCGGCGGCCCAGGCCCGCAGCAGCCGGGACTCGACCAGGGAGCGGGAGGCGAAGTACGCGGTGCAGCCGGCCAGGGGCACGGACGCCACCAGGAGCACGGTGACCGCGAGTCCGGCGGAGCCGAACAGGAGGGAGGCGAGCATGGCCACGATCGCGAGATACGGGGGCGCGGCCTCGGAGCCGCCCGCGCCGACCGGGTGCCAGCCGTCCAGGTAGCGCGACCAGAGCGCGGTGGAGTCGGCGGGGGCGGGCAGCAGGGTGCCGCCCGCGAGCGCGCCGCCGCCGAGCAGTTCACGGCAGGCGAGGAACGAGGCGAGCAGCAGCAGTGCGAAGAGGACGGGCCCGGGTGCGCGTGCGACGCGCTTGAGCCGGGCGAACCGCTCGACCTGGAGGAACTCGGCGTCGTCGTCCCCGGGACCCGACTCGGCCGCGCCGCCGTGCCGTCCGGCCTGGGGGGTCTCGGTGTCGGAGCTGCCGAACAGGTCGCCGGCGACCTGTTCCACGGTGGCCCGGACGGTCGCGCCCGGGGGCGGGAACAGCGGGCGCAGTTCGCCCTTGTCGAGCTGCGAGGGGCCCCGTCGGCGGCGCCCGGCGATGATCCGCTCGGGCCGCAGCAGTGTGCTCAGCAGACCGCGGATCTCGTCGACGGCCTGTCCGGGGACCTTGCCGACGAGGTACGCGACGGTTCTGAGCAGGGTGCCGAGGACGATCCGCAGCAGCACCCAGGGGAGCTGCGCGGTACGGGAGTTGACGAGGAGGGTGTAGATCGCGCCCGCCTTGTCGACCATGTGCGGGGAGGCGGCGCTGCGGCCCACGCAGTCGACGGTGCGGCGCTCGCGCGAGGCGGCCTCGGCGTGCCGTACGACGGCTTCGGGGGCGACGAGGACGCGGTGTCCGGCGGTGGTCGCGCGCCAGCACAGGTCGATGTCGTCCCGCATGAGAGGGAGGCGGCGGTCGAAACCGCCCAGTTCCTCGAAGACGTCGCGGCGGACGAGCATGCCGGCGGTGGACACGGCGAGGCTGGGCTTGACGTGGTCGTGCTGGCCCTGGTCCTGCTCGCGGCGGTCCAGGCCGGTCCAGCGGCGGCCGGAGGCGGCAATGGTGACGCCGACCTCCAGGAGCTGGCGCCGGTCGTACCAGCCGCGCAGCTTGGGGCCGACGACGGCGACGTCGTCGCGGCCCAGCTCGCGTTCGTTCTCCACGGCCCGCAGCAGCTGGGCGAGGGCGTCGGGCTCGGGGGCGCAGTCGTCGTGCAGCAGCCACAGCCACTGGACCGGTTCCCCGTGGGGGAGTTCCGGCATGTCGTACGCGTCGTCGCGCCAGCTGCGGGTCACCGGGTCCCAGCCGCTGGGGCGCCTGAGGTACGCCAGGTCGTCCTCGGTGAGGACGCCTGCGGTGCGGTTGGCCTCCTCGACGGCCTGGCCGAAACCGGTCCGCCGGGCGAGGTGCAGGACGCGGTCCGCGCCGAGGGCGTCGGACAGGAGCCGGGCGGAGTCGTCCGCGCTGCCGGTGTCGGCCGCCATGGCGCTCTGCACGGGGCGCTCCTGGCCGAGCAGCCCGGCGAGTGCGTCGGGCAGCCAGCGGGCGCCGTCGTGCGCGACGAGGACCGCGGTCACCACATGGCGTGGGAACTCAGGAGCTGCGTCCTGGTGAGCTGAGGTGTGGCTGTGCACGGACATCGAGGTACGGGCCCCGGTTCGCTGGACTGCGGTGGACGTCTGTGTCCGGCGGGGACAGCGGGACGTCTCGGACGAGGGCCCACACTAACGGCTGAGCAGCACGGCGGCCCGCCGCCTGTGGACAACCCACGTGCGACGGGCCGTACATGTTCGGTTGCTTCTGTTCGACTGTTCCCGGGACGGGTCGGGTGCTCCGGGACGGGTCAGACGGCCGCCTTCTTCAGACGGCGGCGCTCACGCTCGGACAGGCCGCCCCAGATACCGAACCGCTCGTCGTTGGCGAGGGCGTACTCGAGGCATTCGGAGCGGACCTCGCAGGCGAGGCAGACCTTCTTGGCCTCGCGGGTCGAGCCGCCCTTCTCGGGGAAGAAGGACTCGGGATCGGTCTGGGCGCACAGCGCGCGCTCCTGCCAGCCGAGTTCTTCGTCCGCGTCGTCGACCAGCAGTTGCTGCACGAGCTCGGTCATGTGCGCCCCTCGTCCGTCTTTCGCGTCCCCGTCGTGCGGCCGTTACCGATTTCGGCTGAACGACACGAGTGAAATTACAAGTGTGCTGCTACGGGCGAGTCAAGCCGAGATCTGCTATTGAGCCCCTTATTCACTCTGCGGAACCAAGGCTATGCGGAAAGTGTTCAAATCGGCATAAACCCTGACAGCAGCCTGGCGACAGGCGGGAGTTCCGGTGGGGTTCTCCCTCCCTTACGGGAAGAGACGCCCAGGAGTTCGATCTCGTTCCGCCTCGTTCGAGCCGGCCCGCTCCGGACACGCCCACGACCCGCCACGCGCGAGCGGCGGCTTGCCCGGTTGGACGCCATGTCTCCCCGATACCCGGGGCACAAACCTTTCGTCGCACGGATGCACCGAAAGAGGTGAACCGGCATCCACATACCGGACGGGAAGTTGACAGCGGAGGTGTGAACCGCTGTGCTTATGGGCATGCTCGCGAACTTGGCACTCACCTCGACCCGCTCCGCCGGGTCCCTCGGTGCTGCTCGCTGTCGCTGTAGCTGTTGCTGTCCCAGCTGTTGAGCCTCACCCGCTCCGGCTGCCGCTGAGCCCGTCCCGGCTCGGCCGCTGTTCCCTTTCGCCCGGAAGACCGGGCCCGCGCCCCGCCCGCGCCCCACGCGGACGGCAGGTGACACCCCGCCCTCCCCCACGCACTCCGTCGAGGACCTCCCCACTTCATGAACAGCGACAGCGACCTCCAGATCGCCGGCGACCTTCTCGAAGTACCGCACCTCCTCCAGGCGCCGCGCCAACACCCGGGCACCGTGGCCGAGTTCGCCGGACTGGCCCGTTCCCTCGCCGGCGACCGCTCCCGGTGGGAGCACCTCGTCGAGTACGACGCGACCAGCCGCTGGTACCACCGGCTGCTGACCGGCCCCGGGTACGAGGTGTGGCTGCTGTCGTGGGTGCCGGGCCAGGGCACCGGGCTGCACGACCACGGGGGCTCCTCCGGCGTACTGACGGTGCTCGACGGCACGCTGACCGAGCGCACCGACCGGGGCACGCGCGTGCTCGGCGCGGGCGCGCAGCGCGTCTTCGCGCCGGGTTACGCGCACGAGGTCGTCAACGACACGCTGGAACCGGCCGTCAGTCTGCACATCTACTACCCGGGCCTGACGGAGATGCCGATGCACACGAAGGCATGCACGGCCCAGGGGGCGGCCGTCACGGCCTGACCGCCGGACCGCGGGGAACCGGCCGCGCTCACGGGCGGCCGACCCGCTGTCGGCCCCGCCTGCGAGACTGCTCCCATGCGCATTGTGGTTCTGGCAGGCGGCATCGGTGGTGCCCGGTTCCTGCGCGGTCTGAAGCGGGCCGCGCCGGACGCGGACATCACGGTCGTCGGCAACACGGGGGACGACATCCACCTCTTCGGGCTGAAGGTCTGCCCGGACCTCGACACGGTGATGTACACGCTCGGCGGCGGCATCAACGAGGAGCAGGGCTGGGGACGGGCCGACGAGACCTTCCACCTCAAGGAGGAGCTGGCGGCGTACGGCGTCGGGCCCGAGTGGTTCGGGCTGGGTGACCGGGACTTCGCCACGCACATCGTGCGGACGCAGATGATCAGTGCCGGGTTTCCGCTGAGCGCGGTCACCGAAGCGCTGTGCGACCGGTGGAAGCCGGGGGTGCGGCTCCTGCCGATGACCGACGACCGCGTCGAGACCCATGTCGCCGTCACGATGCCCGACAGCGGCTCGGGCACGGGGTCGGACTCGGGGTCCGGCGCGGGGTCCGGCGAGCGCAGGGCGATCCATTTCCAGGAGTACTGGGTTCGGCTGCGGGCCTCCGTGCCGGCCGAGGCGATCGTGCCGGTCGGTGCCGAGCAGGCGAAGCCGGCGCCCGGGGTGCTGGAGGCCCTGGCCGAGGCGGACGTGATCCTCTTCCCGCCGTCCAACCCCGTCGTCTCCATCGGCACGATCCTCGCCGTGCCCGGCATCCGGGAGGCGATCGCCGAGGCCGGGGTGCCGGTCGTGGGCCTCTCCCCCATCGTCGGTGACGCCCCCGTGCGCGGTATGGCGGACAAGGTCCTCGCCGCCGTCGGCGTGGAGTCCACCGCCGCGGCCGTCGCCGAGCACTACGGCTCGGGGCTGCTCGACGGCTGGCTCGTCGACACGGTCGACGCGGGCGTCGTCGAGCGGGTGGAGAGCGCCGGCATCCGGTGCCGGGCCGTGCCGCTGATGATGACCGACCTGGACGCCACGGCGGCGATGGCCCGCGAGGCGCTGGCACTGGCGGAGGAGGTGCGGGGAGCGTGAGCATGAGCACGGGGAGCATGAGCACGGAGAGCGGGAACGCGGAGAGCGGGAACGGCGTGGCGCCCGGCGCCGGGTACCGGGTCTGGGCCCTGGAGGGCATCCCCGAGGTGCGCGAGGGGGACGACCTCGCCAAGGTGATCGCCGCGGCCGCGCCGGAGCTGGCCGACGGGGACGTGCTGCTCGTCACCTCGAAGATCGTGTCCAAGGCCGAGGGGCGTGTCGTGGAGGCGGCCGACCGGGAGGCCGCGATCGACGCCGAGACCGTGCGGGTGGTGGCGCGGCGCGGGGCGCTGCGGATCGTGGAGAACCGGCAGGGGCTGGTGATGGCCGCCGCCGGGGTCGACGCCTCCAACACGCCCTCCGGGACCGTGCTGTTGCTGCCCGAGGACCCCGACGCCTCCGCGCGGGCGATCCGGGACGGTGTCAGGGACGCGCTCGGTGTCGAGGTCGGAGTCGTCGTCACCGACACGTTCGGGCGACCCTGGCGCAGCGGGCTGACGGATGTCGCCATCGGCGCGGCCGGTGTACGGGTCCTCGACGACCTGCGCGGCGGAACCGACGCGCACGGCAACCCGCTCAGCGCCACCGTCGTCGCCACCGCCGACGAGCTGGCCGGCGCGGGCGACCTGGTGAAGGGCAAGGCCGCCGGGCGGCCCGTCGCCGTCGTGCGCGGGCTCGGCCACGTGGTGGCCGAGGACGACGGCGAGGGCACGCGGGGCCTGGTCCGGGGGGCGCGGGACGACATGTTCCGGCTCGGCACCTCCGAGGCCGTACGGCTGGCGGTGACGCAGCGGCGTACGGTCCGGGCGTTCACGGACGAGCCGGTCGACCCCGGGGCGGTGCGGCGGGCCGTGGCCGCCGCCGTGACCGCGCCGGCGCCGCACCACACGACGCCGTGGCGGTTCGTGCTGCTGGAGTCCGAGGAGTCACGGGTACGGCTGCTCGACGCCATGCGGGACGCGTGGATCGCGGATCTGCGGCGGGACGGCAAGAGCGAGGAGTCGGTCGCGAAGCGGGTGCGGCGCGGGGACGTCCTGCGCAACGCGCCGTACCTGGTGGTGCCCTGTCTGGTGATGGACGGGTCGCACTTCTACGGGGACGCGCGGCGGGACGCGGCCGAACGGGAGATGTTCGTGGTCGCGACCGGCGCCGGCGTGCAGAACTTCCTCGTCGCGCTGGCCGGGGAACGCCTGGGGTCGGCGTGGGTCTCCTCGACGATGTTCTGCCGGGACGTCGTGCGGGACGTGCTGGCGCTGCCGGAGGGGTGGGACCCGATGGGGGCGGTCGCCGTGGGCCACGCCGCCGGGGAGCCTCCGGCGCGGGCCGAACGGGACGCGGGGGCGTTCGTCGAGGTCCGCTGAGCGGGCTCGGAAAGCCGCGGGCGGCCTCGGACAGGCCCTAGGCTCGTAGGGCACGCATCTCTGCTCAGGACCTCTTCCTAGGACCTTCTCTTGGCCGGACGTTTCCCTCAGCGGCCCACCCGTACGACTGTGCGGGGTGGACATGTCGTCGTGCCCGGTGGGGTGCCTCGGCAGGCCGTGGCGGCGGGGAAGCGGCGCACCTGGGTGCCTGAGGGCCCGCTCGATCCGGGGCTCGTGCTGGGGCCGCTGCGCCGGGGGCCCCACGATCCGACCTTCCGGGCCGTGCCGGACGGGTCCGTGTGGCGGGCCAGCCGGACACCGGTGGGCCCCGGGACCCTGCGGGTGGCCCTGCGGGGCGGTGTCGTCGAGGCGGAGGCGTGGGGGCCCGGGGGTGAGTGGCTCCTCGACGGGGTGCCGTCGCTGCTCGGGGCGTCGGACGAGCCGGACGCGTTCGTGCCCAGGCACCGGGCCGTGGCGATGGCCTGGCGTCGCCGGCCGGGGCTGCGCCTGACGCGGACCGGGCTGGTGCTGGAGTCGTTGATCCCGTCGGTGCTGGAGCAGAAGGTCACGACGGACGAGGCGTACCGGGCGTGGCGGTTGCTCGTACGGAAGTTCGGGGAGCCGGCGCCGGGGCCCGTGCCGCCGGGGATGTTCGTGATGCCCTCGGTCCGGGAGTGGGCGCTGATCCCGTCCTGGGAGTGGCATCGGGCCGGGGTCGACGACAAGCGGGCGTCGACGATCCTGCGGGCGGTGCGGGTGGCGGGGCGGCTGGAGGAGGCCGTGGGGATGTCGCCGGAGGAGGCGCGGGCCCGGTGGGAGCGGGTGCCGGGGATCGGGCCGTGGACCTCGGCGGAGACGGTTCAGCGCAGTCATGGGGCGGCGGACGCGGTGACCGTGGGGGATCTGCATCTGCCGGGGATCGTGGGGTTCGTGCTGGCGGGGGACCGGGATGCGGACGACTCGGTGATGTTGTCGTTGCTGGAGCCGTATGCGGGGCAGCGGCATCGGGCGGCTCGGTTGATCCTGTTGTCGGGGCGGGGGCCGGCTCGGCGGGCGCCCCGGATGCCGCGTGGGGATATCGGGCGCCTGTAGTTTTTCGCCCCCGCCGCCCCTACCCGTCCCATCCTCCAGGGGCTGCGCCCCTTCGCCCCCGGACGTCCGCCCGGTGGGGCTTCTCGCGCAGTTCCCCGCGCCCCTGAAAAGCAGGGGCTGCGCGACCAGCCCCCACTCACCCGCACCCGACAACCCTCCCGGCGCTCACTGGTCCGACGAGAAGCGGAGCGCCCCCGTGGGGATCTGGGCGTCGCACCAGACCCGGACTCCCGTGCGCAGTTCGTTGTCGGCGCCGATGACCGCGCCGTCGCCGATGACCGCGCCGGTGAGGACGGAGCGTTCGCCGATGCGGGCGCGGGCGCCGATGAGGGAGTCGGTGATGACCGCGCCGGGTTCGACGACCGCGCCGGCCAGGACCGTGCTGCCGTAGACCCGGGCGCCCTCCCCGACGAACGCGCCCTCGCCGACGACCGTGCCGCCGGTCAGCTTGGCGTCGCCCGCGACCCGGGCGGTGGGCAGGACCAGGCGGTCGCCGCAGCGGCCGGGGACGGCGGGGGACGGGGCGCGGCCGAGGACGAGGTCCGCCGAGCCGCGGACGAAGGCCGCGGGGGTTCCGAGGTCCAGCCAGTACGTCGAGTCGACCATGCCCTGCAGATGCGCGCCCGCCGCCAGCAGGTCCGGGAACGTCTCGCGTTCCACCGAGACCGGGCGGCCCGCCGGGATCGTGTCGATGACCGAGCGGCGGAAGACGTACGCCCCCGCGTTGATCTGGTCGGTGACGATCTCCTCGGGCGTCTGGGGCTTCTCGAGAAAGGCGAGGACCCTGCCCGTCCCGTCGGTGGGGACGAGGCCGTAGGCGCGGGGGTCGGTCACCTGGGTCAGGTGGAGGGAGACGTCCGCGCCGGTCGTCTCGTGGGTGGTGACCAGGCGGCGGATGTCCAGGCCGGTGAGGATGTCGCCGTTGAAGACGAGGACCGGGTCCTCGGGGCCGGAGTGGAGGTGCGAGGCGGCGTTGCGGATCGCGCCGCCCGTGCCCAGCGGTTCCTCCTCCGTGACGTACTCGAGGTGGAGGCCGAGGGCGGAGCCGTCGCCGAAGTGGGGTTCGAAGACCTCGGCGAGGTAGGAGGTGGCGAGGACTATGTGGTCGACACCCGCGGCTCTGGCTCTCGCCAACTGGTGGGTGAGGAAGGGGACTCCGGCCGCCGGGACCATGGGTTTGGGAGTGTGCACCGTGAGCGGGCGCAGCCGGGTGCCTCTGCCGCCGACCAGGAGGATCGCTTCTGTCACCTGTCGTCTCTGCTTCCTGCCGGGACCGGCCGAACTGTCATTCGACCGGCCAGTGTATGCAGACCGTTCCATGGCGCCTTCGTGGCCGTGCGCGGGGCCGTCGGCGTGCGGCGAGGCGCGCCGGCGGCGGAGGTGCGTCGAGGGCGCGCCGGGCGCGCCCTCGGGTCGTGCGGTGATCCGGGTGCGGGGCTCCGGCCGGCCACCGGACGTTCGCCGGGGCGCGCACCCCGGTCTCCCCTACGCCCTGTGGCCGCGCTATCGGCCCTGATAGCGGGCCGCCTCCGTGCGGGCCGTGCCGAGCTTTCCGTAGAGGCGCCCTCCGGGGCACTCGGTCGCGAACCCGTCCCGGTGGCCGGAGATCACATGCAGTCGTACCTTCTTGCCCTTTGCGTAGAGATTGCCACCACCCGACGTGAGGTAGGTCTTGCCCTTGGGGTTCGCACCGTAAAGACCGAGTTTCCAAGCGGTTAGTTGCGCGATTCCCTTGACCGCCACCGCGGGCGGCTTGGTGGTGCCGTAGCTGCCGAGGACCGCGACGCCCATGCTGTTGGTGTTGAAGCCGAGGGTGTGCGCGCCCATGACGGGCTTCGCGACGCCACCCGCGCGCCCCTCGTAGATGTTTCCGCACTTGTCGACGAGGAAGTTGTAGCCGATGTCCCGCCAGCCGCTGCTCACGACGTGGTAGCGGTAGATACTGCGGATGACCGAAGGGGCCTGCGCGCACTTGTAGTTGTTGCCGGAGGCCGTGTGGTGCACGAAGGCCGCGCTGACCCGTGTGGTGTAGCGGAAGTCACGCTCGCGCAGCTTCTCGTCCGCGCCCCAGCCGGCCCGCGTGACGATGCGGGGGCGGGGTCCGATGTACGGCTTCACCCCGGGCGCCACGTTCGCCAGCCGCTCCTCCGTCTCCTTGCGGGTCAGCGCCGCGATCGCGGTGGAACCGAGCGGCGCGAGGTCGGCGTTGACGGCGGAGGCGGCGGCCGACTCGGCGGTCAGGGCGCCCAGTCGCGGCGCGTCCGCGGGGGTGCCGACGGGCGGGGGGTCGGCCGCGTGCGCGGCGTTCGGCCCCGCGGCGCCCTCCAGGGTGCCGGCGCCCGGGTCGACCAGTTCGAGGCGTAGGCCGTCCGGGAGCATCTGGACGCCCGGCGCGGTCGTACGGCCCTGGGTCTCTGCGCGTACGCGGACCTCGACGCCGTCGGAGTCGCCGACCCACAGCGGGGCGGTGGAGCCGCGCACCCGGCCCGAGGAGCGCTCGGCGGTGTCGGGGTCGGCGGCGTGCTCGTGGTTGTGCGTCTCCACGTCCTGCCAGCCGGACCAGCGGGCGGTGCCCGTGGCGCGGGTGCGGACCTGGACGCGGCCCTGGAGTTCGGTGTCCGGGTCGTCCCAGACGACACCGACCAGGGAGAAGGACCGTACGTCCCGCTTGCCGAGGCCCTGTTCGGCGGCGGCCGGGCCGAGGTTCCGGTCCGCGCCGAGGGGGTCCAGGGGGAGGGACTGGGTGCTGCCGGACGCGGGCGCGAGCGCGAGCGGGGCGGTCGGGGCCGGGGTCCGCGCCGGGTGCAGGGCCGCCGTGGAGGACGAGTCCGTCGGGGTCGCCGCGGAAGCCGTCGCCGGGAGTGCCGCCGGGAGCGCGAGTGCCGCCGCGCAGGTGACGCCGATCGAGGACGCGAGGAATCGTGATCTACGCATACGTCCGATCCTGGACATAGTCATACATATCTGTCCATTGCGGAATTGACGGCCCGTCGGCTGCGCTCCGCCGAACCGGTGGCGATTCCGGTCCGCCCGGGGCCGCGGGCGGACGGGTCCCCGCGTACGCTTACGCGGGTGAACGCCACCGACCGCACCCCTGCCGACCTGCTGCGATCCGCGCTTGCCGCGGACCCCGCGCGCCCCCTGGTGACCTTCTACGACGACGCCACGGGCGAGCGGGTCGAATTGTCCGTGGCCACCTTCGCCAATTGGGTGGCCAAGACCGCGAACCTCCTCCAGGGCGAACTGTCGGCGGAGCCGGGCGACCGGGTCGCGCTGCTGCTGCCGGCGCACTGGCAGACGGCGGTGTGGCTGCTGGCCTGTTCGTCCGTGGGGGTGGTCGCCGAGATCGGCGCGGACCCGGGGGCGGCCGATGTCGTGGTGAGCGGGCCGGACACGCTGGACGCGGCCCGGGCGTGCTCCGGGGAGCGGATCGCTCTCGCGCTGCGGCCGCTCGGGGGACGCTTCCCGCAGGCCCCGGCCGGGTTCGCCGACTATGCCGTGGAAGTGCCCTCGCAGGGGGACCGGTTCGTGGCGTACGCGCCGGTGGATCCCGAGGAGGCGGCGCTGGTCGTGGCCGGGCGGGAGTTCAGCGGGGCGGAGGTCGTGGAGCGGGCCCGGGCGGAGGCGGGGGGTCTGGGGCTGACGGGGCCCGGGTCCCGGTTGCTGTCGGGGCTGGGCTACGACACGTGGGAGGGGCTGTCCGCGGGGCTGTACGGGCCGCTCGCGAGCGGCGGGTCCGTGGTGCTGTGCCGGCATCTCGGGGAGCTGAGTGAGGACGCGCTGGCCAAGCGGGTCGAGAGTGAGCGGGTCACCGCGACCGCGCGGTGACGCTCCGCTCCGGGGCGGCTCGGGGGCGGGGCTCTTGGTGACGTGGCTCTCGGTGGTGCCGTGACGCGGTGAGGCCGTGGGGGTGCGGCGATCGGGCGGCTGCGGGTGGCGGGTGGTTGCTCGCGCAGTTCCCCGCGCCCCTTTCGGGCGCGGCTGCCGCTCGGGTCCCTCGGGCGGCGCGGCCCTATCCGTCACTCCGGCACGGAACAGACCACCCCTCCCCCAGCGGCTGCGGGTAGTCGTGGGTTGCTCGCGCAGTTCCCCGCGCCCCTTTCGGGCGCGGGTGCCGCTCGGGTCCCTCGGGCGGCGCGGCCCTTCCCGCCGCTCCGACACGGAACAGCCCACCCCTCCGGACTCAGGCCCACCAGGCAGCCCCGCCCTTTCGGACTCAGGCCGCAGAACGCCGCCTCCTCCCCCTCGACCGCCCCGCACCCCTCCCCCATTCGGCCCAGCCCCGGCCGCCTCCACGCCCCCCTCGCGCCATCGTCGTAGGTGCAGCGACTCTCTCGTACACGGTGAGGGGTGGCCGGAAGTGGACGACGCCGGAGGCAGGGCGGTGGGGCTGGGGCCCGGTGCGGGCGGATCGCCCACCGGGGCCGGGCCCCGGCGTCGGCGTCGGCGGTGGGCGCGCTGGGTCGCGGGCGGGGTGGGGCTGCTGGTCGTCGGGGCCGTGGGCGTGGGGTGGGTGGCGTACCGGAAGCTGGACGGGAACATCACGTCGGACCGGACGGCGGCGGACGAGCTGGCACGGTTCGAGAAGGAGCGGCCGACGGCGCTCGTGCGCGGCGCGCAGAACATTCTCGTCATCGGGTCGGACTCGCGGGCGGGCAACGGGAACGACGAATACGGACGCGACTCGGGGACCGAGCGGTCGGACACCACGATCCTGCTGCATCTCGCGGCCGACCGGCGGAGCGCGACCGCGGTGTCGCTGCCCCGGGACCTGATGGTGGACGTGCCGAGCTGCCGCCGGGCGGACGGACGCCGCACCGAACCGGCGTTCACCATGTTCAACCGCGCGTTCCAGATGGGCGGTTCGGCCTGTACCGTCCGGACGGTCGAGCGGATGACAGACATCCGGATCGACCATCACGTCGTCGTGGACTTCAACGGCTTCAAGGAGATGGTCGACGCCGTCGACGGGGTCGAGGTGTGCCTCGCCGAACCCATTCACGACGAACAGGCCGATCTGCGGCTGCCCGCGGGCCGGGTGAAACTCAGCGGGGAACAGGCGCTCGGGTACGTACGGGCCCGGAAGTCGCTCGGGGACGGCAGCGACACGGAACGGATGGACCGGCAGCAGCGATTCCTCGGGGCGCTGGCCGCGAAGGTGCGCGGCAATGACGTCCTGCTGAATCCGGTGAAGCTGTATCCGGTCCTGGACGCGGCCACGTCGTCGCTCACCACGGACCCCGGACTGGCGAGTCTGCGCGGGCTCTACGACCTTGTGCGCGGTCTGCGCACGATTCCCATGGAAAAGGTGCAATTCCTGACCGTTCCCAGGAAGTCGTATGTGTACGACGCCAATCGTGATGAGCTCGTCGAACCGGCGGCACGAAGACTTTTCGCACGACTGCGCGCCGACGAGCCCCTGGCCATCGCCCGGGAACTGCCCGGCGGGAAGCGGGCAGGGCGCACGGAACGGCTTTCGGGAAGCCCGTCCGGGACACCGGATCCGGTGCCGACTTTCCGCGGGAGCACGGCCGCGGAGAAGGACTGCGCGTGACCCCGAAGCGGTTCCGCAGGTAAAGCGCGCGTCAACACCAGGAACAAATGCTCTAGGAAATGGGCAGATTGCCCAGGTGTAGGGACGTGCAATTTGTCACCGCCGTCGCTTGACGCCTGATCGGGCGGCTAGTGTGAGCGATCCGGTGCGTCGGCCCTTCGGTCGCGCACCAGTTGTATCGAGACCCGAGCGTCCTTTGAGGGGGAAGGCGCCGCGTGGCCCCGACGGAGGAATCAGACAACCGTGGACGCGCAAGGCCGTGGGCGGGCGGACGACATCGACCCCGCAGACCAGTGGGTACTCAACCCGAACACCGGTGAATACGAACTGCGACTGAGCCCTTCCGCACCGCAGTCGGCGGTGCCGAGGCCGCGCCGGGCGGCGCCCGCCACGGCGGGGGCCAAGGTGACGGCGGGCGCCTCCGCGCGCTCCGCGTCGGCGGGCACGGACACCCGGGAGATCCCCGACACGCTGCCGGGCCCCCGGCGCCGGCGGGGCACGCCCGAGGAGGACCCGCTGCCGGGCCGCCGGGGCGGCCGTGGCAGGACCAAGGCGAAGCCCAAGAAGTCGACGGGCAAACGGATCCTGGTGTGGACGGGCGGCACGCTGGCCTTCCTGCTGGTCGGGGTGACCGCCGGCGGTTACCTGTACCTCCAGCACCTCAACGGCAACATCGACAAGATCCCGGACGACGGCGCGAGCACCGGCGGCTTCAGCAAGGACCGGGCGATCAACCTGCTGGTGATCGGCACCGACAAGCGGACCGGCGCGGGCAACGGCAGCTACGGCGACAAGGACAGCGTCGGCCACGCCGACACCACGATCCTGCTGCACGTCTCCAAGGACCGTTCGAACGCGACCGCGATGAGCATCCCGCGCGACATGATCGTGGACGTCCCGGACTGTCTGACCACGCAGGAGGACGGCTCCAAGAAGAACATCCGGGGCACCCAGAACGTCCGGTTCAACACCAGCCTCGGCCAGTACGGCCGCACTCCGAGCTGCACGATGCGCACCGTGGAGGAGCTGACCGGCATCAAATCGGACCACTTCATGGTGGCCGACTTCAACGCGGTGAAGACGCTCTCCACGGCGATCGGCGGCGTCGAGGTCTGCCTCGCCAAGCCCATCAAGGACTCCAAGTCCAAGCTCGACCTCTCCGAGGGCAAGCACACCATCCAGGGCGAGCAGGCGCTGGCGTTCCTGCGCACCCGCTACAGCGTGGGCCTCGGCAGCGACCTGAGCCGGATCGAGCTGCAGCAGCAGTTCCTCAGCTCGATGATCCGCCAGATGAAGTCCGAGGACACGCTCACCGACCCGACGAAGGTGGTGAATCTCGCCGAGGCGGCCACCAGCGCGCTGTCCGTCGACTCCACGATCACCGACATCCAGAAGCTGGCCTCGCTCGGCCAGGAGGTCGGCAAGGTGAAGACGAAGAACATCACCTTCACCACCGTCCCGGTCGTCGACAACACCGACGGCGCGACCGTGTTGCCCATGCCGCAGAAGGCCGAGCAGCTGTTCTCGACGATCCGGAACGAC
This sequence comes from Streptomyces sp. NPDC057438, assembly GCF_042802995.1. Taxonomy (NCBI): domain Bacteria; kingdom Bacillati; phylum Actinomycetota; class Actinomycetes; order Kitasatosporales; family Streptomycetaceae; genus Streptomyces; species Streptomyces sp. NPDC057438. Next base: position 79,701 of record NZ_JBHVDD010000021.1, on the reverse strand, counting down.
ATCTCGCTCACCGAGGTGAAGAAGCAGAAGAAGGCGAAGGAGGCGGCGAAGCTCAAGGGCAAGCGTGCCGACGCCTCCGAGGTCCGGGTCAGCGTCTACAACGGCGGTGCCGAGGCCGGCAGCGCACAGGCCACTCTCAGCTGGCTGCAGAATGATGTGGGCGTGACCAAGTCGAGCCAGCTCGGCAACGCCGACAAGACGTTGTCGAAGACGACCCTCGCGTACGACCCCGGCCAGGCCGACCAGGCGCGCAAGCTGGCCGACCTCATGGGTCTGTCCGCGTCCGCGCTGAAGCCCGGCAAGGGCAACAGCGAGACCAACGCCCAGGGGCTGCCCTCGATGGTGCTGACCCTCGGCAAGGACTTCCAGGGAGCAGGGGTGCCGCTGGACGCGACGTCCGCGGCGGATCTGGACGTCGAGAAGAACACCGCGGACAAGGAAAAGTGCGCCAGTTGATGACCTGAGGGGGTCGTGGCGCGTCTTTCCGGACGCAAGTGCAGTCGAGAGTCGGTGACTCACCGGGTGGGCGCGGGAACGCGCCCGGCCGGTCGGTTCTGATGTCGTCGTGATGCCGTGGGGCGGCCCGTGCCGCCGCAGCGACCCATGTCCGCGTGTCATCCGGTCGGAACACATGACGCGTTCAACAGAACATGAGTACATCCGAGCCGGGGTCTCGACAGTCCAACAGGAGGCGGGGGCGGCCCCGTCACAGCAGGGTGGGGAGGGGCAGGGAGATGGTACGGAGTGACGTGCGCGGGGACGGGGGGCGACCGCGCGTCGAGGAACCCGGCGACCAGGAAGGGGACCTGGAGCCGGAGGACGGCTCGGCCGGCTCGGACGGCGACTCGTCCGGCTCGGACGGCGACGCGGACGTCAAGGTCCCGGAGCAGAGACGGGGCAACCGCCGCGACGGCGGTGACGGCGGTGGGCGGGGGCGCGCGAAGACGGGCGCGAAGCCCCGGCGCAGACGGATGCTGCGCTGGTCGGCGACGGTCCTGGCGGTCGTGATACTCGGCACCGCGGGTGCCGGCTATCTCTACTACCGGCACCTCAACGGCAACATCAAGAAGGAGAAGCTGAACCTCGGCGACACGAAGATCGCCGAGCCCACCCCGAACGCGGCCGGGCAGACCCCGCTGAACATCCTGCTCATCGGCTCGGACGCGCGGGACACCAAGGAGAACCAGAAGCTCGGCGGCGCCCGGGACACCTTCGACGGCCCCCCGCTGGCCGACGTCCAGATGCTGCTGCACCTGTCCGCCGACCGCAGCAACATGTCGGTCGTCAGCATGCCCCGGGACACCCTGCTCGACATCCCCAAGTGCACCGACCCGGACAGCGGCGAGGTGTACGGGGCTCTCACCCACGCGATGACCAACCAGTCGCTGGAACGCGGTGGCCCCGGCTGCACGGTCGCCACCTGGGAGAAGCTGACCGGCATCCGCGTCGACCACTTCATGATGGTCGACTTCGCCGGTGTGGTGTCGATGGCCGACGCGATCGGCGGTGTGCCGGTGTGCGTGAGCGCCAACATCTACTCGCACACCAGCGAGGGCAAGGGCTCGGGGCTGAAGCTGGAGAAGGGCACCACGTACATCAAGGGCAAGCAGGCCCTGCAGTGGCTGCGCACCCGGTACGGCTTCGAGGACGGCAGCGACATCGCGCGGGCCAAGGCCCAGCACCAGTACATGAACGCGATGGTCCGCGAGCTGCGCGAGAACGCCACGATCACCAACCCCAACAAGCTGCGCAGGCTCGCCGAGAAGGCCACCGAATCCCTCACCGTCGACGACGGTCTCGGTGACGTCGCCAAGCTCTACGACCTCAGCACGGAGCTGCGCAAGGTCGAGCCGGCCCGGATCACGATGACGACGATGCCGTTCACGTACGTCGGCGCGCGCGTCGTGCCGAAGGAGGGCGACGCGGAGAAGCTGTTCCGGCTGGTGCGGGAGGACATCGCGCTGGACGGCAAGGACGAGAAGAGGACCGCCGCCGTGGAGGCGGGCTCCGACGACCCGGCTGCGGCGAAGGACCAGATCGGCGTGCTGGTGCGCAACGGCACCATGACGTCCACTCTCGCCCCGGTCAGCGGCCGCGCGCACACGGTGTCGCAGCTCCTGGTCAAGGACGGCTTCGCCAAGTCCACGTCCGACGCGACCACCGCGGTCGTCGAGGACAAGACGGTCGTGCGCTATCCGAGCGCGGAGCTGGAGGGCGACGCCCAGGCGGTCGCCAAGGCGCTCGGCATCCCGCTGGGCCAGGTGGAGAAGTCCGCCGACGTCACGGGGGTCACGCTGCTCGTCGGCGCCGACTGGCGCGAGGGCGACACCTATAAGGCCGCGAAGACGGACGACAAGACCCCGGAGTCGGCGGACGCGCTGAACGGGGCGAAGACGGACGCCTGCATGGAGGTCAACCCGGGCTTCACCTGGTAGGTGCCGTACACGCTCGGGCTTCGCCCGGAAGGCGCGCACACGCCTCGGGCCCCTCTCGACGGACGGGAGGGGCCCGGGGTGTCGTGCTGCTCCGGGCTCAGCTCTCGGCGAGCACCGCGGGGCGGCGGGAGGCGATGACCTTGCGTGCCAGGGACCTGGGGCTGGTGAGGAAGCCGAAGCCCCAGGACATGTGCATGGTGGCGAGGGCGACGGGGATCTGCAGACGGGCCTTGAGCGGCAGCCCCTTGCCCGCCGGGACCGAGCCCGCGACGATCGCCGCGAGGTAGCCGCCGGGGACGACGAAGCCCAGCGGGGTCAGCAGAGCGCCGACCACGACACCGGCCGCGATCGCGCACACCGCGGTCGGCGGGGCGAGATACCGCAGGTTGATGGAGCCCTCGTGGTAGCGGGCGACGACATGCCGCCAGCGCCCGTAGTCCTTGTACTGCTTGGCGAGCGCCTTCACGCTGGGCCGCGGCCGGTAGGACACGCGCAGCTCGGGCGAGAACCAGATGAGGCCGCCCGCCTCCCGGATGCGGAAGTTCAGCTCCCAGTCCTGGGCGCGGATGAACTCCACGTTGTATCCGTCCTGCCGCTCCAGCGCCTCGCGCCGGAAGACGCCCAGGTAGACCGTCTCCGCCGGGCCGGCCTGCCCGCCCGTGTGGAAGGCCGCGTTACCGACGCCGATCTTCGAGGTCATCGCGGCGGCTACCGCGTGTTCCCAGTCGTTCTCGCCCTCGGCGTGCATGATGCCGCCGACGTTCTGCGCGCCGGTCTCCTCCAGGAGCCGTACGGCGGTGGCGATGTAGTTCGGCGAGAGGATGCCGTGGCCGTCGACACGGACCACGATCGGGTGGCGGGACGCCTTGATCGCGGCGTTGAGCGCGGCCGGCGTACGCCCGGTGGGGTTCGGGACGGTGTGCACGCGCGGGTCCTCGGCCACGAGCTCGGCGGCGATCTCGTCCGTGCGGTCCGTGGACGGACCCAGGGCGATCACGACCTCCGTCTCGCCTGCGTACTCCTGAGCGAGGATCGCTTGGACGGCTCCGCGCAGATGCCGCTCCTCGTTGAGGACGGGCATGATCACGGACACGGCGGGGAGTGGCACGTCGGGCTTGGCGTTCATAGAGGGCTCACGTTACCGCGAACGGGGGACACCGACGCGCGCCGCCCGGTCGCGTGGACGGGGCACCGATCCCGGGGCCCTACGGTGCTCACGGTTCCCTGACTCCCTCACCGGTCTCGCGGAGGTGTCCCCCGTGTCCACACCGCCCCGCCGCCCAGCCCGCCCGCAGCAGCCCCGCCCTCCCGTGCCACCGCGGCGGCGGAGCTGGGCCATGCGGGCCGTGACCACGCTCTCCGTGGTGGTACTGGCCGCCGCGGGCATCGGGCACGCGGTGGTGACCCGCCTGGACGGCGAGATCAAGCGGGTCGACGCCTTCAAGGACATGAAGAACCGGCCCGAGGCGGGGCACGGCATGAACGTCCTGCTGGTCGGCACCGACGGCCGCGACCGGATCAGCGAGGAGGAGCGGCGGAAGTACCGGCTGGGCGGCGCCCCCTGCCACTGCACGGACACGATGATGATCGTGCACATCTCGGAGGACCGGGAGCGCGCGAGCGTCGTGAGCCTGCCGCGCGACTCGTACGCCGAGACGCCCGCGCGGACCGACCGCACCACGGGCAGGACCCACAAGGGCCACCCGATCAAGCTGAACGCGGCCTACGCGGAGGGCGGCCCGCAGCTCACCGTGCGCACGGTCGAGCACATGACCAGGGTGAAGATCGACCACTACGTCGAGGTCGACTTCACCAGTTTCATGCGGACCGTCGACGTCCTCGGCGGTGTCCGGATCTGCACCGCCCAGCCCCTCAAGGACTCCTACACGGGGCTCGACCTCGCCGCCGGCACCCACGAGTTGACCGGCGGCCAGGCCCTGCAGTACGTCCGTTCCCGGCACGCCGACGGCTCCTCCGACCTCGGCCGCATGAAGCGCCAGCAGCGCTTCATGGCGTCGCTGATGTCCCAGGCCACCTCCTCCGGAGTCCTGCTCAACCCGATGAAGTTCCGGGACATCACGCAGGCCGTCCTCGGTTCCGTCCGCGCCGACAAGGAGTTCGGCACCGGCGAGCTGATCGACCTCGGCCGCGCGCTGCGGAACCTCACCCCGGCCTCCTCCGAGTTCACCACCGTGCCCATCGGGCGCATGGGGTACGCCGTGAAGGGCATCGGCTCGACCCTCAAGTGGGACGACGCGAAGGCGGCCCGCCTGTTCCAGGCCCTGCGCGACGACCGCCCGCTCGCCCCCTACAAGGCGCGCGGCGGGCACGCCCTCGTCGAGGTCGCCCCGCAGCAGATCCGCGTCCAGGTGGAGAACGGCACGGCCGTCCCCGGCCTCGGCGGGAAGGTGGACCGCCAGCTGGCCGCCACCGGCTTCCGCACCACGAAGACACCGGTCAACGCCCCGCGGCAGGACGTCCGCCGTACGGTCGTCGTCTACGACCCCCGCTGGGACCGTTCCGCCCACTCCCTCGCGACCGCCCTCCCGGGCTCGGAACTGCGGCCGGTGCGCGCCCAGGGCCCCACCCTCCGAGTGGTCGCCGGCACGGACTTCAAGCAGGTCCGCAAGGTGCGGGCGGAGAACCCCGGGCAGGGCGAGTCGGGCGTGGTGCGGGGCGACCAGGTCTCGTGCTCCTGAGCACCCCGATCATCCGAAGCGCCTGCTCCCCTACAAAACCGTGCAATTTGTGTCGGCTTCGCAACAGCCCTGCCTTTGTTTTTCATCGACCCTTGTAAAGGGCATGGCCGGACCCGGCACACTGGGGCGCATGAACGATTGGCCCGAGGGATGGTCCGGCAACAACCGCGGCGGCGACTTCGCCCAGCCCGACGGTCCGCGTGTGATGCGCCAGGTCCGTCGCGGCCCGTCGGCACCCCCTCAGGGTGGTGTGCCCCAGCAGCCGTCGTACGGCGACCCGTACGGTGACGGCTACGGCAACAACGGCCCCGACCAGTACGGCGGCAACTACCGGAGCGACTACAACACCGGCCAGGTCTACGGCGCCGGCGGCACCGGCGGTCCGGGCGGCCACGGTGGCCGGGGCGACCGTCCCGCGCCGGACTGGCGGCGTCGTATCAAGCTGACGGCGATCACGGTCACCGTGGTGCTGCTCGCGACGACGATCGGCACGTACTTCTGGGCCGACTCCAAGCTGAACCGCGAGGTCGATCTGTCCAAGGTCATCGACCGGCCGGAGGCGGGCGAGGGCACCAACTACCTGATCGTCGGCTCCGACAGCCGCGAGGGCCTGTCCGCCGACCAGAAGAAGGAGCTCCACACCGGCTCCGCCGACGGCAAGCGCACGGACTCGATGATGATCCTGCACACCGGGTCCAACGGCCCGACGCTGATCTCGCTGCCCCGTGACTCGAACGTCGTGATCCCCACGTTCGTCGGCTCCGAGTCCGGTAAGACGTTCAAGGGCACCGGCCGCCAGGTGAAGCTGAACGCGGCCTACGCGGAGGACGGGCCCGAGCTGCTGGTCCGCACCGTCGAGGCCAACACGGGCCTGCACATCGACCATTACGTGGAGATCGGCTTCGCGGGCTTCGCGAACATCGTCGACGCGGTCGGCGGTGTGGAGATCGACATCCCCAAGGGCGGTCTGAAGGACACCAAGTCCGGCGCCAACTTCGAGGCGGGCAAGCAGACGCTGAACGGCGAGCAGTCCCTCGCCTTCGTCCGCACCCGCTACGCCCTGAAGCGCAGCGACCTGGACCGTACGAAGAACCAGCAGAAGTTCCTCGCGGCACTCGCCAGCCAGACGGCGACGCCGAGCACGGTCCTGAACCCCTTCAAGCTGTACCCGACGATGGGCGCGGGCCTGGACACCCTGATCGTCGACAAGGACATGAGCCTGTTCGACCTGGCCGACATGTTCTGGGCGATGAAGGGCGTGACCGGCGGTGACGGCAAGTCCATGAACATGCCGATCTCGGGCAACGCGGGCAACGGCAACCTCCAGTGGAACACCGCGAAGGTGAAGCAGCTGGTGCAGCAGCTGAAGAACGACGAGACGGTGACGGTGTCGGACAGCTGACCCGGACCACCCGCGTGAGCGAGGGGCACCCCGTGGCGGGGTGCCCCTCGGCCGTGTGCCGTGCGGGTCAGGCGGTCGCGCCCGCCATCGTCCGGCACGTCTCGGAGCAGCGGCGACACGCCTCGGCACAGCGCATCATCTGCTGATCGTCCGGCATGGACATACACGCCTCCGCGCACATGTCACAGGCGCGGGCGCACATCGCGCACATCTCGGCGGACAGCGGCGAGCGCCGCATCATCATGTCCGCGCACATGCGGGTCATCTCGGCGCAGTCCATCAGGGCGCGCATGATCTGCATCTGGGCCTGGCCGCCGGCCTGCATGCAGGAGCTCATGGTCTCCTCGCACATGCTGTGGCACGTCATGCAGGCGTTGACGCACTCCTGCATCTCCTTGCTCATCGTGGTCATGGCTCCGGCGTGCTGCGTCATGGCTCCTCCTGGGGGTGGTGGGAGCGGGGTCCGGGGCGGACCCCGTGCACTTCCGTCCTACGCCCGACCGCCCCCGTCCGCCATCGGGCGGACGGAAACGATCCGCCCCTTTCGCCCCGGAAGACAACAGCCCCCGGCGGGGTGCCGGGGGCTGTGCACGGACTGCGCCGAAGGGATTACGGCAGGTTGCGGGCCATGACGATCCGCTGGACCTGGTTCGTGCCCTCGTATATCTGCGTGATCTTGGCGTCGCGCATCATGCGCTCGACCGGGTAGTCGCGGGTGTAGCCGTAGCCGCCGAGGAGCTGGACGGCGTCCGTGGTGACCTCCATGGCGACGTCCGAGGCGAAGCACTTGGCGGCGGCGCCCTGGAAGGTGAGGTCCTTGTCGCCGCGCTCGGACTTGGCGGCCGCCTGGTAGGTCAGGGCGCGGGCGGCCTCGACCTTCATGGCCATGTCGGCGAGCATGAACTGGATGCCCTGGAAGTCGGCGATCGGCTTGCCGAACTGCTTGCGCTCCTGGACGTAGCCCTTGGCGTAGTCCAGGGCGCCCTGGGCGACACCGAGGGCCTGGGCGGCGATGGTGATGCGGGTGTGGTCCAGGGTCTTCATCGCCGTGGCGAAGCCGGTGCCCTCCTCGCCGATCATGCGGTCGGCGGGGATGCGGACGTTGTCGAGGTAGACCTCGCGGGTCGGGGAGCCCTTGATGCCGAGCTTCTTCTCCGGGGCGCCGAAGGAGACGCCCTCGTCGGACTTCTCGACGACGAAGGCGGAGATGCCCTTGGAACGCTTCTCCGGGTCCGTGACGGCCATGACCGTGTAGTACTCGGAGACGCCGGCGTTGGTGATCCAGCGCTTCACGCCGTTGAGGACCCAGAAGTCGCCGTCGCGGACCGCGCGGGTCTTCATGCCGGCCGCGTCGGAGCCGGCGTCGGGCTCGGAGAGGCAGTACGAGAACATCCCGTCGCCCTTGGCGAGCGGGCCCAGGTACTTCTTCTTCAGCTCCTCGGAGCCGGAGAGGATCACGGGCAGGGAACCCAGCTTGTTGACGGCCGGGATCAGGGAGGACGACACGCAGGCGCGGGCCACCTCCTCGATCACGATGACCGTGGCGAGCGCGTCGGCGCCGGCGCCGCCGTACTCCTCGGGCACATGCACGGCGTGCAGGTCATTGGCGACGAGCGCGTCCAGCGCCTCCTGGGGGAAGCGGGCCTCCTCGTCCACGGCGGCCGCGTGGGGCGCGATCTTCGCCTCGGCGAGGGCACGGATCGCGTCACGGAGCATGTCGTGCTCCTCGGACGGGCGGTACAGGTCGAAATCAGCCGATCCGGCCAAGGTCTCTCACGCTCCTGACGCTAACTACCGTTAAGTAACTCAAATTTTAAAGGTCGGCCCTCAGGACCGGTACGTGAGTTTGACGACAGGTCGCGGCCCCTCGTCGAGGGGGAATCTGCCCGGTGAAGGGCCCGGACACGCCCCGACTATGCTCACGTCCACGCACGCACGCGGCTGTGTGTGCGTACACGCCCCGGCAGGACATCCCAGGAGCACTCCATGGCCCTCAAGATCACCGTGATCGGCACCGGCTATCTCGGCGCGACCCACGCCGCGGCCATGGCCGAGCTGGGATTCGAGGTGCTCGGGCTCGATGTCGTCGAGGAGAAGATCGACACGCTGCGGCGGGGCGAGGTCCCGATGTACGAGCCCGGTCTCGCGGAGCTGCTGCGCAGGCATGTGGCCGGGACCGAGGGTTCCAGCGGGCGGCTGCGCTTCACGACCGACTACGCCGAGGTCGCGGCCTTCGGCGACGTCCACTTCGTCTGCGTGAACACCCCGCAGCGGCACGGCGAGTACGCCTGTGACATGTCCTACGTCGACGCGGCCTTCGCCTCGCTCGCCCCGCATCTGACGGGTCCGGCCCTGGTCGTCGGCAAGTCGACGGTGCCGGTGGGGTCCGCCGACCGGCTGGCCGCCTACCTCGCGGAGCACGCGCCCGCCGGGGCCGAGGCCGAGCTGGCCTGGAACCCGGAGTTCCTGCGGGAGGGCTTCGCCGTGAACGACACGCTGCACCCGGACCGGATCGTGGTGGGTGTGCGGAGCGAGAGGGCCGAGAAGCTGCTGCGGGAGGTGTATGCGACGCCGGTGACCGAGGGGTCCCCGTTCGTCGTCACCGACTTCCCGACCGCCGAGCTGGTGAAGACCTCCGCGAACTCCTTCCTCGCCACCAAGATCTCCTTCATCAACGCCATGGCGGAGGTGTGCGAGGCCGCCGGGGGCGATGTCGCCAAGCTGGCGGAGGCCATCGGGCACGACGACCGGATCGGCAAGAAGTTCCTGCGGGCCGGCATCGGGTTCGGCGGGGGCTGTCTGCCCAAGGACATCCGGGCGTTCATGGCCCGCGCCGGCGAGCTGGGCGCCGACCAGGCACTCACGTTCCTGCGGGAGATCGACTCCATCAACATGCGCCAGCGCGGTCAGATGGTGGAGCTGGCCCGGCAGGCGCTGGGCGGCGGGTCCTTCCTGGGCAAGCGGGTCGCCGTGCTCGGCGCGACCTTCAAGCCCGACTCCGACGACGTACGCGACTCCCCCGCCCTCAACGTGGCCGGGCAGATCCACCTCCAGGGCGGCCAGGTCACCGTCTACGACCCCAAGGGCATGGACAACGCGCGGCGGCTGTTCCCGACGCTCGGATACGCCGACTCCGCGCTCGCGGCCGTACGCAACGCCGACATCGTGCTGCATCTGACGGAGTGGCGTGAGTTCCGCGAGCTGGACCCGGCGGCGCTGGGCGAGGTGGCGGCGGCCCGGCTCGTGCTGGACGGCCGCAACGCGCTCGACCCGGAGCTGTGGCGGCGGGCGGGGTGGATGTACCGGGCGATGGGCCGGCCGACGGCGTAGGGCCGTACCCACGGCCGAGCCACGGAGTCCCCGGAGGACAGGACGGGGCGACGCCGCTCCGGCCGAGGCTCAGTCGGCCGGAACGGCGTCTCCCCGCATTCTCCACGGTTCCGGGCGCCGGTGGGGGCGAAGCGCTTACTTCGCGCGGTAGCGGCGCATCTTCGCGCGGGCGCCGCACACCTGCATCGAGCACCAGCGGCCCCGGCCGGCCGGGCTGCGGTCGTAGTACGCCCAGTGGCAGTCGGGGGCCTCGCATGCCTTGAGCCGCTGCCAGGTGCCCGCTGTGAGGGCCTGGGCGACGGCCGCGGCCACGCGGGAGACGAGGGACGCCGGCTCGGTGGCGGGACGCAGGATCGCGGAGCCGTCCTCGGCGGAGACCGCGACGATCAGGGGCGCGGCGGCCAGGAGCGCGCCGAGCGGGGTCACCGGGCCGTGCGGCGCGTGACCGGCGTGGGCCAGCAGCGTCGCCCGCAGGGACTCCCGCAGCTCGCGTACGGCGGTGAGGTCCTCGTCGGGCGCCAGGCCGAGGCGGGCGCGGCTCTCCGGGGTGTCCAGCCTGTCGGCGCCCGTCTCCAGGTCCAGCGTGTTCACCAGGCTCTCGACGAGGGCCAGGCCGCCGGGGGCGGACGCTCTCGCACTCATACCCGGGACGTTACCTCTTATCCGCGTGCATGAGGTAACCGTTACTGGTTACCCTCCTCTACAGGTAACCGCAGTGCACGCGCAGCAACGAACAGGGAGAAGGCCATGGCCATCGCCAAGCTGGACGTCGTCGTTCTGGACTGTCCCGACCCGGCCGCGCTCGCCGGGTTCTACGCCGAGGTGATCGGCGGGAAGGTCAGCGGGGAGGGGGACTGGGTGGACCTGGAGGTGCCGGGCGGGGGTGTGCGGCTGGCGTTCCAGGAGGCGCCCGGGTTCGTGGCGCCGCAGTGGCCCTCGGCCGAGCGCTCGCAGCAGTTCCACCTCGACCTGAACGTGGCGGACATGGACGCGGCGGAGAAGGAGGTGCTGGCGCTGGGAGCGACGGTGCTGGACGCGGAGGACCGTGAGCGGGGGTTCCGGGTGTACGCGGATCCCGCGGGGCATCCGTTCTGTCTGTGCCGGAGCTGACTCCGGAGCTGACTCCGGAGCCGATGAGCCTTCCCGCGCCCCTGAGTCGGCGGGCAGGGGCGCGGGTCGGCGGCTATCCGTCCAGCTCCGCGATCCTCGCCGTCGAGGCCTCGCGGCGGTCCCGGGCCGCCCGTGCCGTGAAGTCGGCGGTGCGCAGGACCCGCTGGACGTTGCCCCAGGTCAGGAGCGCGAGGTCGGCCTCGGACCAGCCCCGGTGCATGAGCTCGGCGACCAGACGGGGGTAGCACGAGGCGTCGGTGAGGTCCTCGGGGTGGGCGGCGCCGGAGTCGTAGGTGCCGGAGAGGCCCACGCACTCGGGTCCGGCGATCGCGCGCACGTGGTCGAGGTGGTCGGCGACATCGCGGACGGACGGGCCGGTCTGCTCGGCGGTGAGCGGCACCATGCACAGCCCCCGTGCCTGGCCCAGCGCGGCGAGGAGCTCGTCGGAGAGGTTGGCGGGGTGGGCCCGGAGGGCGCCGGCCGCCGAGCGGGTGCACACGACCGGGGCGCGGGAGAGCGCGAGCACCCGGCGCACGGTCGCCTCTCCGGCGCCGGAGAGGTCGGCGAGGACGCCGATGCGGTTCATCTCCCGGACCACCTCCTCGCCGAACCGGCTCAGCCCCGACTCGCCCGCCCAGGACGCGCCGGCCAGGGTGAGGGCCTTCAGCCCGAGCGCCTGCAGGGAGCGCAGGATGCCCAGGGAGTCGCCGATCGCCGACGCTCCGGCGGGGCCGAGCAGCACGGCGACGCGGCCGCGGTTGCGGGCGTCGGTGGTCTCCCCCGCGCTGTTCACCAGCCGCAGCCCCTCGGGGTGGGCGTCGACGACCGTCCGGACCAGGTCCAGCTGCTCCAGGGTGGCGTCGACGGGCCGCTCGCCCGTCGGGCCCTCCGGGAGGTGCAGCGACCAGAACAGGGCGCCGATGTGGCCCTTGCGCATCCGCGGCACGTCGGTGTCCACGCCGCCCTCGCCCAGCTCCAGGTCGTACCGGGGCAGCTGGCGCAGCACCCACGGCAGTCCGCTGTAGCCGTCGGCCACGGGGTGGGCGACGAGGAAGGCGTGCGCCTCGGCCAGCTCGTCGGAGGGCCCGGAGGACTCCGGGGACGGCTCGGTGGCGCGGGCGGCGTCCTCGGCCCGGTCGCCGTCGGGCTCGGTGCGCCCGCCGCCGGGGTGGTCGCCCGCCGTCCCCCCGTCGCCGGGGGTTATGGGCTCCGCGCCCGGCGGCCGGTGGCCGCGTTTCCCGGGCCCTGCGTGGGTGGTGTCGGGGGGCGGGTCGAGTTCGCCGGCCTCCCCCGCGGCGTGCAGTTCGTCCTGCAGATCTGCCATGGCGGACCTCCGTAGCCGTTGGGTGATCGCAGTACTCGTCACCGTGGCACGGAGGCCGCCCTCGTTCCTGGTGGGTGGCGCGTTCGGGTTGACCGGCGGCGGCGGGGCCGCCGTACGCCAGCCGGGTGAGGCCCGGCGGCGCCCGGGGTCACCCGTGCGGCCGCGGCCGTGTCACCCGTCCAGCTGTTCCCGCGTCGCGTTCGACGGGCCCGTCCGGGCCTGGAGGTCCCGGGCCACGTCCTCCGCCGCGCCCAGCACCCGGACCGCGTTGCGCCAGGTCAGCTTGGCCAGGTCGGTCCGGGACCAGCCTCGGTCGAGCAGCTCGGCGATCAGGTGCGGGTAGCAGGAGACGTCGCCGAGGCCGTCCGGGGTGAAGGCCGTGCCGTCGTAGTCGCCGCCGATGCCGAGGTGGTCGATGCCGGCGACCTCGCGCATGTGGTCGAGATGGTCCGCGACCGTGGACACCGTGGCGACCGGGCGGGGGTTGCGCTCCTCGAAGGCGCGGTGGACCGCCATGGCCTCGGGGGTGGTGTCGAGGTGGTGCAGACCGTGGGCGCGCATGTTCTCGTCGGCGTCGGCCGTCCAGTCCACGGCGGCCTGGAGCACGAACTTCGGCACGAACGTCACCATCGCCACTCCCCCGTTGGCCGGGAGCCGCTCCAGGACGTCGTCCGGAATGTTGCGGGGGTGGTCGCAGACCGCCCGCGAGGAGGAGTGGGAGAAGATCACCGGGGCGGCGGAGGTGTCGAGCGCGTCGCGCATCGTCGTCGCGGCGACGTGCGAGAGGTCGACGAGCATGCCCTCGCGGTTCATCTCCCGCACGACCGCCCGGCCGAAGGCCGACAGTCCGCCGACCGCCGCCTCGTCCGTCGCGGAGTCCGCCCAGGGGATGTTGTCGTTGTGGGTGAGCGTCATGTAGCGGACGCCGAGCGCGTACAGCGCCCGCAGGGTGGCGAGGCTGCTGTCGATGGAGTGGCCGCCCTCGGCGCCCATCAGCGAGGCGACCCGGCCCTCGGCTCGGGCCGCCTCCATGTCGGCGGCGGTCAGCGCGGCCCGCAGCTCGGCGGGGTAACGGTCGATCAACTGCCGTACGCAGTCGATCTGTTCAAGGGTGGCGGACACCGCCACGGGCAGGAACGTCTCGTTCGAGGGCACGTACACCGACCAGAACTGCGCCCCGACCCCGCCCGCGCGCAGCCGTGCCAGGTCGGTGTGCAGGAACGCGCTCTGGTCGAGGGCGATGTCCCGCGCGCCGAGGTCGTAACGGACCTGTTCGCGCAGGGCCCAGGGCAGGTCGTTGTGCCCGTCCGCGACCGGGAACTCCCGCAGCAGCTCCCGGGCCGCCTCCAGCGATGTCATGGCCATCTCCCCCGTGTCCCCCGTGATCCTCGTCATGTCCGCCGCGCCTACTTCCCGAAGCCGAAGCCGCTGCCCGCTCCCTCGGCCTTGGCGCGCAGGCGCTTGCCCTTCTCGGTCGCCTGGTCGTTCAGCTCCTGCTGGAACTCGCGCATCCGGCCGAGGAGTTCCTCGTCGTGCGTGGCGAGGATGCGCGCGGCCAGCAGACCGGCGTTGCGGGCCCCGGCGACGGAGACCGTGGCGACGGGCACCCCGGCCGGCATCTGCACGATCGACAGCAGCGAGTCCATGCCGTCGAGGTACTTCAGCGGCACGGGCACGCCGATGACCGGCAGCGGGGTCACGGACGCGAGCATGCCGGGCAGATGGGCGGCGCCGCCCGCGCCCGCGATGATCACCTTGATGCCCCGGCCCGCGGCGTCCTCGCCGTAGGTGATCATCTCGCGCGGCATCCGGTGCGCGGAGACGACGTCCACCTCGTACGCGATCTCGAACTCGGCGAGGGCCTGCGCGGCGGCCTCCATGACGGGCCAGTCGGAGTCCGACCCCATGACGATGCCTACGACGGGGCTCATTCGGTGATCGTGCCTCTCAGGTATCCGGCGGCGTGACGGGCGCGGTCCAGCACGTCGTCGAGGTCGTCGCCGTAGGTGTTGACGTGACCGACCTTACGGCCGGGCTTCACGTCCTTGCCGTACATGTGGATCTTGAGCTTGGGGTCGCGGGCCATGCAGTGCAGGTACGCGGAGTACATGTCGGGGTAGTCGCCGCCGAGGACGTTGACCATGACGGTCCACCGCGCGCGCGGGCGCGGGTCGCCCAGCGGCAGGTCGAGGACGGCCCGTACGTGGTTGGCGAACTGCGAGGTGATCGCGCCGTCCTGGCTCCAGTGGCCGGAGTTGTGGGGGCGCATGGCCAGCTCGTTGACGAGGATGCGTCCGTCGCGGGTCTGGAACAGCTCGACGGCGAGGTGGCCGACCACGTCCAGTTCCTTGGCGATGCGCAGGGCCATCTCCTCGGCCCTCAGGGCGAGTGCCTCGTCCAGGTCGGGGGCGGGCGCGATGACGGTGTCACAGACGCCGTTCACCTGCCGCGACTCCACGACCGGGTACGCGACGGCCTGGCCGTGCGGCGACCGTACGACGTTGGCCGCCAGCTCCCGTACGAAGTCGACCTTCTCCTCCGCGAGGACCGGGACCCCGGCGCGGAACGGCTCGGCGGCGTCCTCGGCGGAGCGGACGACCCAGACGCCCTTGCCGTCGTAGCCGCCGCGGACCGTCTTGAGGATGACCGGAAATCCCTCACCCTCGGCGGCGAACGCGGCCACGTCGTCGGGGTCCGCGACGATGCGGTGCCGTGGACAGGGCACGCCGATCTCCATGAGCCTCGCCCGCATCACCCCCTTGTCCTGGGCGTGCTGGAGCGCGTCCGGGCCGGGGCGCACGGGGATGCCGTCCGCCTCCAGAGCCCGTAGGTGCTCGGTGGGTACGTGTTCGTGATCGAAGGTGATCACGTCGCAGCCCTGCGCGAACGCACGCAGCGTGTCGAGGTCGCGGTAGTCGCCGATGACGACATCGCCGACGACCTGCGCCGCGGAATCCTGAGGGGTGTCACTGAGGAGCTTGAACCTGATGCCGAGCGGGATGCCCGCCTCGTGTGTCATACGAGCGAGCTGCCCCCCGCCGACCATGCCGACTACCGGGAACGTCACGCCCCCAGGGTATCGGCCATGGAATCGGCCACTCCCGGGTGCCCGTTCTCCCCGCCCGTTTCCCCGCCGGACCGCCCCGGAACAGCCCCGGGACCTCCCTCGTGTCCCGGCTGTGAGGTTCCGCACAGGCATTGCCCAGGGGTGCTGGTTAGCATGGCTGGACCAGTGGATTTTCAACCGAAGATCAACTCATTTCGGACGGGACGACGACCGGCCGACCACCGGCACGACACCGACCGGACCGAGCGACGGGGGCCGCACACGATGGGACATACCAGCTCAGGGCCTGATACGCGGCCCCACGGCGCCCTGCGCCGCCGGATCGACCTGCTCGTACGCGAGGTCGTCAAGTTCGGCGCGGTGGGCGGTGTGGGGCTGCTGGTCAACCTCGCGGTGTTCAACCTCGTACGGCACACCACGGACCTGCAGGTCGTGCGGGCCAGCGTCATAGCGACGGTCGTCGCGATCGCGTGCAACTACGTCGGCTTCCGCTACTTCACGTACCGGGACCGCGACAAGAGCGGCCGTACGAAGGAGATGTCGCTGTTCCTGCTGTTCAGCGCGGTCGGACTGGTGATCGAGAACGGGGTGCTCTACACGGCCACGTACGGCTTCGACTGGGACAGCCCGCTGCAGTCCAACGTCTTCAAGTTCCTCGGCATCGGCGTGGCGACCCTGTTCCGGTTCTGGTCGTACCGCACCTGGGTGTTCCGGGCGCTCCCGGCGCGCGAGGCGGTGGCGAGCGCGGAGTCGTTCCTCGAAGCGGAGGCCGCCCACCCGCCGGCGGTCACGGGCAAGCGCCGCTGAGGGGTGACGCGGCGCGGGGAGGAGCCCCGGAGGATCACGCGGTCACGGACGGGAGCCCCGGAAACGCCCACGGTCACGGACGGGAGCCCCGGGAGGACCCCCACGGTCACGGACAGGCGCCGCCGAGGGTCACCGGACGGGCCGGTCGTCGCCGGACGGCGTCCTCACCGGCGTCCGCGACAGGAACAGCCCGAACACCGGCGGCTGCGCCTGCAGCATCTCCAGGCGCCCTCCGTCGGCCTCCGCGAGGTCGCGCGCCACGGCCAGCCCGATGCCCGTCGAGTTGCGCCCGCTGATCGCGCGCTCGAAGATCCGCGCCCCGAGGTCGGCGGGCACCCCGGGCCCCTCGTCCGTGACCTCGATCACCGCCTGGTTCCCGATGACACGGGTGCGCAGGGCCACCGTGCCGCCGCCGTGCATGAGCGAGTTCTCGATCAGCGCGGCCAGCACCTGGGCGACCGCACCCGGCGTGCCCACGGCCTGCAGGTGCCGCTTGCCCGAGCTGACGACGGCCCGTCCGGCACTGCGGTAGGCCGGCCGCCACTCCTCCAACTGCTGCTTGATGACCTCGTCCAGCTCGAAGGTGACGGCGGAGCCGTTGCGGGGGTCGCGGGAGTTGGTGAGCAGCCGCTCCACGACGTCCGTGAGGCGCTCGACCTGGGTGAGCGCGATGTGCGCCTCCTCCTTCACCGTGGCGAGGTCGTCGGTGAGGGTGATCTCCTCCAGCCGCATGGAGAGCGCGGTCAGCGGCGTGCGCAGCTGGTGGGACGCGTCCGCCGCGAGGCGCCGCTCGGCGGTCAGCATGCGGCCGATGCGCTCGGCGGAGGAGTCCAGGACGTCCGCGACCCGGTCCAGCTCCGGGACGCCGTACCGCTTGTGCCGGGGGCGCGGGTCGCCCGAGCCGAGCCGTTCGGCGGTCTCGGCGAGGTCGGTGAGCGGCGAGGCGAGACGGTTGGCCTGCCGTACGGCGAGGAGGACCGCGGCGATGACGGCGAGCAGGGCGACCGCCGCGATGATCAGCAGCGTACGGCCGACCTCGCGGCTGACCGCCGAGCGGGACTCCTCGACCGTGACGACCTCGTCCTTCTCGCCCTTGGCCTGGTGGCTGATGACGTCGCCGACGGGCTTCTCGCCGATCTCGATCGTGGACTGGCCGGGGATCTCGATGCGGGCGTAGCGCTGGTCGCCGACCTGGTCCCGGAGGACCTCGGCTGTGATGCGCTCGTCGCCGATGATGCGGCTGTCCACGATGCTCGTCAGCTGGACCGCCTCGGACTCCACCCGCTCCTGCGCGCTGTTGCTGATCGTGCGGGTCTCGACGATGACGAGGGAGACGCCGAAGACGGCGATGACGACGAGGACGACGGCGAGGGTGGACTGGATGAGACGGCGGCGCACGGTTGCCCTCCGGGCGGGGCGGGTTTTCCTGGACCTCTGATTGTGCGGCACCCTGCGCTCGCCGCGGAGCGGGGGCCGGTGCCGGGGCGAAGCCCCGCACGGGGCGCGGGGAACCGCGCGACCAGCCACGACGGGCCCGCAGCCGACACGCGCCCCGCACCCGCGAGGCGCCCGGGTCAGCCCCCAGCCGCCCTCAGTTCTTCTCGAACCGGAACCCGACGCCCCGCACGGTCGCGATGTACCGGGGATTCGCCGCGTCGTCGCCCAGCTTCTTGCGCAGCCAGGAGATGTGCATGTCGAGGGTCTTGGTCGACGACCACCATGTGGTGTCCCAGACCTCCCGCATCAGCTGGTCACGCGTGACGACCCGGCCCGCGTCGCGGACGAGCACGCGCAGCAGGTCGAACTCCTTGGCCGTGAGCTGCAGCTCCTCGTCGCCCATCCACGCCCGGTGCGACTCGACGTCGATCCGCACCCCGTGGGTGGCGGGCGGCTGCGCCGGCTCCGCGGCACCGCGCCGGAGCAGCGCCCGGACACGGGCCAGCAGCTCGGCCAGCCGGAAGGGCTTGGTGACGTAGTCGTCGGCGCCCGCGTCGAGGCCGACGACGGTGTCCACCTCGTCGGCGCGCGCGGTCAGGATGAGGATCGGCACGGTGTGCCCCTCGGCGCGCAGCCTGCGGGCCACCTCCAGGCCGTCCATGCCGGGCAGCCCCAGGTCGAGGACGACCAGGTCGATGCCGCCTTGCATGCCGGCGTCCAGCGCGGTGGGGCCGTCCTCGCGGACCTCCACCTCGTACCCTTCCCGGCGCAGTGCGCGAGCCAACGGCTCCGAGATGGACGCGTCGTCCTCGGCGAGCAGTACACGGGTCATGAGGTGATGGTAGTCCGACGAGAACCGCAGGTGGAGGGTGATCGGCAAGCGGGATTCACACCTTGTCCGAGGGTTCTCTCACCTTTCCGGCGCATGATCCACTGCGGCGGGCGATTCGTCCCGCCGCCGGTGAAGATCCACACCACCCTGTGACGTCATGTGAAGGAGGCACCCGGAATCTGTGCGGATCGCGCGACGATCCCGTGGACATGGCGCTCCGGCACCACCCAACGCCCGGCCCTCACCTGCGCCTGCATACCCAGAACCCAGCTGGGACCTTCGAATACATGCCCACGGTTGCGTTCTTACCTGTGATCCCCCTCTCAAGCCCTTCCTTTTCGCGCGGCCTTCTGACGTATGGTGACGGAACGCCTGTAGCGACACGAGAGGACCTTCGGCGGCATATCCGCACGGAAGGTCTCTTTCCTGTGCGTAATGACCTGCGCGTCATGACATGCGTGCACTGACACGCGTGCACTGACGCGCAGGTCATGACTGTGCGTAATGACCTGCACGTTATGACCGGTGGCCGGGCCCCGGACACGCGGGACGCATCGACGCGTCAACGCGCGTAGAGGGGCGTGATCCCGGTGGTCGCCGTCCGCCGTCCCGTGACCGGGGCGGACCCCCGTGTGGTGGGGCGGACGTTCCGGCCGTCCGGTACCGGCCGCCCCACCACCGGGCGCGCGCCCCCAAACGTGCGCCGTCCCGATCTGCAAGGAACGACCATGGCGTCCAGCCTGACGAAGGACCCGGCCGGCCGGGGAACCCCCGGCACCGAGGCCACCTTCTTCGGCCACCCCCGCGGACTGGCCACTCTCTTCATGACCGAGATGTGGGAGCGGTTCTCCTACTACGGCATGAAGGCCCTCCTCACCGTTTACCTGCTCTCCGGCGGCCCCGACGCCGGCAAGGGGAGCATGGGCGGCGGCCTGGCCATGGACCTGGCCACCACCACCACGATCGTCGCCGTCTACTCGGCGATGGTGTACCTGCTCGCGATGCCCGGCGGCTGGCTCGGCGACCGTGTCTGGGGACCCCGCAGGACGGTGGCGATCGCCGCCGTCACGATCATGTCCGGGCACCTGGTGCTCGCCCTGCCCGGCGGTCAGGCACCGTTCTTCGCGGGCCTGGCGCTGGTCGCGGCCGGTTCCGGTCTGCTGAAGGCCAACATCTCCACGATGGTCGGCCACCTCTACGACGGCCCCGGTGACCCGCGGCGCGACGGCGGCTTCACGATCTTCTACATGGGCATCAACGCGGGCGCCTTCTTCGCCCCGCTGGCCATCGGCACCGTCGGCCAGGAAGTCAACTGGCACCTCGGCTTCGGCCTGGCCGCGGTCGGCATGGCCATCGGTCTCGCCGTCTTCCTCGCCGGCAGCCGGACCCTGAGCCCGACCAGCGACATCGTCCCCAAGCCGCTGGCGGGCGAGGAGCGTGCCGCCTGGCTGCGCAAGGGACTGCTCTGGCTGGCCGTCGCGGCCCTCTTCTACGGCGCCGTGGGCCTCAGCGGCCACTTCACCCTGAACTGGGCGATGATCCCGCTGACCGTCATCGGCCTGGTCGTCCCGGCGGGTGTGCTGCTGCGCATCAAGCGGGACAAGGAACTGACCACCGCCGAGCAGTCGAAGATGACCGGCTACATCTGGTTCTTCGTCGCCGCCGCCGTGTTCTGGATGATCTACGACCAGGGCGCGTCCACGGTCCAGGCCTTCGGCTCGAACGACCAGAAGGTGGCCGGCTCGCTGCTCGGTTTCGCGTTCCCGACCTCCTGGTACCAGTCGCTGAACCCGCTGTTCATCATGGCCCTGGCCCCGGTGTTCGCCTGGCTCTGGCTGTGGCTCAACCGCCAGGGCAGGGAGCCGAGCACGGCCGTGAAGTTCGCGATGGCCCTGGTGCTCATCGGCGTCTCGTTCTTCTTCTTCCTGATCCCGCTGGGCATGGCGGCCGACGGCACCCTGGCCGGCCCGATGTGGCTGGTGGGCATCTACTTCATCCAGACCGTCGGTGAGCTGTGCCTCTCGCCGGTCGGCCTGTCGGTGACGACGAAGATGGCCCCGGCCAAGTACGCCGGCCAGATGATGGGCGTGTGGTTCCTCGCCGTCACCGCGGGCGACTCGATCACCGGTCTGCTCTCCAACCCGGCCGTCGGCGGCTTCGACCTCAGCGGCACCGGCATGGTCGCCGTCGAGGCCACCCTCGCGGTCCTCGCCGGCTTCGCGATCTACATGTACCGCAAGAAGGTCAGGGCCCTCACGGGCGACGTCAACTGACCCCGCCTCCGGCTGAACACGGGCAGGGCCGTCGTACCTCCGGGTGCGGCGGCCCTTTCCCGTACCGCGCTCCCGGCTGCCCGGCCCTGCGTCCGTACGCCCGTCCGTCTCACGTGGGCGGGTCGGGGACGGTGGTGTCGCGGCTGGTGTCGGGGACGGTGGTCTCGCGGCTGGTGTCGGGGACGGTGGTCTCGCGGCTGGTGTCGGGCGTGAACCACGGCAGGCTCGGGGCCGGCACTGGGACCGGGACCGGGGTCGTGCGTGCGGAGGACGGTGTACGGGGGTGTGCGTGGGCCGCGTTCGAGGGGCTCGGCCGGGGCACCCACGCCGGCAGGCGCCGCCCGCGTCCCCACCTCCGGGGAGCCGCGCGCGCGGGGCGCACCCGGTCCACCACCGCCATGCCCGTCCGGAACAGCACCGCCGGTACGACGAGGCAGAGCATCAGCCAGAAGAGGGTGACGCCCCAGGGGCGGCCCACGGCCCAGGGCCGCTCGGCGAGGACCTTCCCGCCGTACGTGAGGGAGACGGTGTAGTCGCCGTGGGCTCCGGCCGGGAGGTCCACGGGGAGGGTGATCCGTGTCCTGCCGTCCGGCCGGATCGTTCCGCGCCACCGCTGTTCCTCCCAGCGCGGGGCGAACACGCCGTGGGAGGTGCCCACCTGGAAGACGGGGTCCTTGACCGGCGAGGTGCCGACGTTGCCGACGGTGAGGACGAGTTCACGGGTGGGGGGCGCCCCGAACCAGGTCAACAGCCCGTCGGAGCCCGTCAGTCGAGCATCCGTCAGCAGCGAGAGCTGTCCGCCGGTGGCCTCCCTGGGCAACGGTTCGACCGAGTGCCCGGCCACCTGGAAGGCCGCGTCGGCCGCCGCCTTCGGGCCCGTGATGGTGGAGACGTGCACGACGCACGGACACGGCACCGGGGGCTCGGACACCGGCAACTCCCGGCGGAAGGCGCCCTTGTCGTCGGCGGTGACGGCCCGTCCGTCGGCGTTCGCACAGGAGTCGGTGCCGCCGGACACCCCCCGCGAGGGCGTGGACCGACCGCAGATCAGCACCATCAGGATCGCCTTGGGCCGCCAGCCGCCGCCGGTCACGGTGACCGAACCGCCGGTCCCGGCCTGCGACGTGGACAGCCTCACGGTCGGCTTCTCCGCGGCGTACGCGCCCGCGCCGCCGCCGAAGGGCGCCGCAGGGAGCGCCAGGAGGGCCAGGACGAGGACGAGCACCGCCGTGAGCGCCGAGGTGCGCGGGGTGGGGGGCCGTGCCGGGTGTGCCGCCGGGACCGGCCGCCTTCTGATCACGTTCCGGCTCCCGTCAGCGACGTACCGCCTGGTTCCTGCGTGTCACCCACAGGGCGCCCGCCGCGCCCGCGAGCAGTACCGTCCCGCCGAGCGTGCCGAGCGCGACCGCCGAGTCCAGGGGTCCGGTCTGCGGAAGCTCGCCGCCCGAGCCGCCCGAGCCGCCGGAGCCGCCCGTTGCGGAGCCGCCGCCCGTACCGCCCGAGGCGCCACCCCCGCCGGCGGCGGTGACGTCGAGGGTCAGCGAGGGGCCGGGGTCGTTCCCCGGGGTGCAGGTGGTCACCGTGCCGAGGGCCTTGATGGTGAGGACACCCGCGGTGAAGTCGACCTTGCCCGTCTTCTTCGGGGTGTACGTACCGCTCAGGTCATTGATCTTGATCGGCGTGTTGGCCGGGATCGCCTCCTGGTTCGCCGGCCCGGTCACCGTGAGCGTCCCGCTGTCGGCCCCGCCCAGCTCGATCGTGGCGCTCGGCGTCATCGCGCCCTTGCCCAGCTCGACCGGGCTGGACGACACGCCCTTCTGCCACGACATCGTGATCTTGTAGCCGTCGCCGCTCTCGACGCCCTTGATGTCGATCGGCGACACCGCGGACTTGTCCCCGATCGGCGTCTTGCAGTTGTACTCGACGTCCACGACCTCGGCATGGGCCACCGGGGCGGCCATCAGCACCGCTGAGCCGGCCAGGGCCGCGAGGGACGCGAGCGCGGCGGTTCGTTTCTGGTACGTCCGGTACGACACCTCGGCACCCCACATTTCTGACGGAACATCAGATCGGCGGCTCAAGGTACGCCGGGGCCCGTGGAGAAGGAAGACACACGCAGGTGTCGGATGAGTGTCGATACCCCGGCGCGGCCGTCCACCGGCCGCTGCACCGGCCGCCGTGACGACGGTCTGGCCCGGGAGGCCTCAGGGTCTGACCTCCGCCCGGCCGTCCCCGCCAACCCGCCGGAGGCACACGGCGGTCAGGCCGGCGCCCCCAGCTCCGCCCACACCGTCTTCCCGGACGCGCCGGGGTCCCGTACTACCCCCCAGTCCAGACACAGCCGCTGCACGATGAACATGCCGTGGCCACCCGGGCGGCCCGCCCGGTGCGGTGTCCGGGGTGCGGGATCCCCCGTCCCGCGGTCGGACACCTCGATCCGCAGCACCTTGTTGTCGCACCCGATCCGCAGCTCGGCCGGGCCCTCCGCGTGGAGGCACGCGTTGGTGACGAGCTCGGACACCACCAGCAGGACGTCCTCCGCCGCCGCCCGCTGGTCCGCGGTCGCGGCCGGCAGCCACCCCCACTCGTACAGCGCCTGGCGGGTGAAGTCGCGGGCGAGCGGCACCACCCCGCTCTCGCCTTCGAAGCTGAGCCGACGGGACCGACGCCCCGTGGCGGGGACCGCGGGCGGGTCTCCCCCGGGCGCCCCGGAAGCGCCGCCGGCACCCGGTTCCGGGCCGCGGTCGCCCGGCGAGAAGGGCCGGGTGGTGCTCATCAGCGCTTCACCTCACCGATTCACCAGTACACGATTCAGGACTCATCAAGGATGCGGGACACAGGCCAGCGGCACGTGCCGTCTTCTGCTGTCATCGTTGCGCCATCCGTACTCCCCGTCGCACTTCGCCGAACTACCGAGTCACCGCCGAGCCGCCGTCGAACCGCCGCCGAGTCGCCGCCGCACCGCCGTCGAGCCGTTGCCGGGTCCCTGCCGGACCCGCGCCGTACGCCCCACCGCCCGTCCACGCCCCGCCGCCGGGCCCCTCCCGGGCAGCCGGCCCGTTCGCCGGCACGTTCAGGATGTCTCCTGCCCGAGCGAACCGTCAGAACACCCATGTTTTCGGCACAGCCCTGTGACGCGAACAACCTGCCGGTCGGGACGGGGCGCCGGGAGCCCGTCCTGCGGGCCCGATGGCCGCGACGGCCGGACCGACGGCGCCCTCGGCGAGGGACTCGGCCGACGGACGCGGGCCTAGTCCCCCAGGGCCGCGTCGAGGGTGTCGTGGACGGTGAACACGGCGTCCGCCCCGGTGATCTCGAAGACCCGCGCCACCGCCGGGAGCATGCCCGCCAGATGGACCCCGCCGCCCGCGGACTCCGCCTTGAGCCGCACGCCCAGCAGGACGTTCAGCCCGGTGGAGTCGCAGAACTCCAGCAACGAGCAGTCCACCACCAGACGCGTGAATCCCTTTTCCAGGCAGCTCTCGAGTGGCTCGCGCAACAGATCGGCGGTGTGGTGATCCAGCTCACCCGCCGGTGTCACGACGGCACTGGAGCCCTCTTCCCGCACCTCGACCCGTAGCCGGCCCGACTGTGCGCTGCCGACCGTCCCACGGTCCATGCCGTCTCTCTCCCGACCGTCGTGACTGCTGACTCGCCCTCGAACACTACGCCTTCTCCACACTCTCCGACACCCGAACAATCCCCCGAAAAGGGACATTTCAGTACAGCACGCACTTGCGACGACGTCCTGAAAACGGGTAGGGCTAGTAGTGCACCAAATGACACGGCCGGCTTTGGAGGCGCCGCACACCGCAGTGCACGTACAGGCATCGGCGGCCATATGCCGAGAACGATGGAGGACATCATGTCACCCCGGCTCGACGCATCGCATACCCAGAGGGCGACGTCGGCATCCGCCCCGGAAGAGACTCAGGACGACCTCGCCCACGATCCGGGCGACGGACTCACCGACCTGCCGGAGATCCCCCCGTACGACGAGGTGGGACCGGTGGACGCCCGGGCGCTGTCCAAGACCCTCTTCGAGCGGCTGGAGTCCCTCGAGGAAGGCACGTACGCATACTCGTACGTCCGTAACACGTTGGTCGAACTCAACCTGGCTCTGGTGAAGTTCGCCGCCTCCCGGTTCCGCTCGCGCAGCGAGCCCATGGAGGACATCATCCAGGTCGGCACGATCGGCCTGATCAAGGCGATCGACCGCTTCGAGCTGAGCCGGGGCGTCGAGTTCCCCACGTTCGCGATGCCCACCATCGTCGGCGAGATCAAGCGTTTCTTCCGCGACACCAGCTGGTCCGTGCGCGTACCGCGCAGGCTTCAGGAGCTCCGGCTCGACCTGGCCAAGGCCGGTGACGAGCTGGCCCAGAAGCTCGACCGCGCTCCCACGGTGGGCGAGCTGGCGGAGCGCCTGGGGCTGACCAAGGACGAGGTCGTCGAGGGCATGGCGGCGTCGAACGCGTACACCGCCTCGTCCCTGGACGCCCAGCCGGAGGAGGACGACTCCGAGGGCGCGCTGGCCGACCGGATCGGCTACGAGGACCACGGACTCGAAGGCATCGAGTACGTCGAGTCCCTGAAGCCGCTGATCGCCGGACTGC
Source organism: Streptomyces sp. NPDC057438 (assembly GCF_042802995.1). NCBI lineage: Bacteria > Bacillati > Actinomycetota > Actinomycetes > Kitasatosporales > Streptomycetaceae > Streptomyces > Streptomyces sp. NPDC057438. Next base: position 54,372 of record NZ_JBHVDD010000021.1, on the reverse strand, counting down.
CGCCGCGCGACCGGCAGATCCTCTCCCTGCGGTTCGTGGCCAACATGACGCAGTCCGAGATCGGGGACGAGCTGGGCATCTCCCAGATGCACGTCTCCCGGCTGCTGTCCCGCACGCTGGTGCGGCTGCGCAGGGGACTGACGCTGGAGGAGTGAGCGGGCTGGCGCTGCCGGGGCGTCCGTGACGATGACGGAAGTCGGCCGGGTGCGGCAGGAGTTGTGACACTCTTCCCGTACCCGGCCGAACCGCGTCCGGCCTGCCGATCTCTCACCCCCTTACCGCAAGAAACCCCTTCCCTCCGGTTCACCTTCCGTCACTATGGTCACGCGCCAGACTGTTCGGTGTTCCAGAAGCCGACTGGCGGACACGGGGGTGCGAGGAGGCACGAGGATGACTCGGGCTCGGGACGAGCGCCCCGGCGACGACGACAGCCATGAGGACCGGCAGGACACCGGTGCGCCGGGCGCACGCCCCGACGACGGGTCCGAGCACCGGCACGGAGCCGCGTCCGACGCGCGGCTCACCGCGCTGTTGCGCGCCGACTCGCCGGTCGCGTACACGGCCCTGCGCGAGCTGCGTGAGCGCCACCACCCGTCGGTCCTCGCCTACGCCCGGCTGTGTGCCGCGAGCGAGTCGTCGGCCCTGGAGCTGGCGACGCAGGCGTTCACGACCGCCACGCGGGAGACGGCACGCGGCACCGAGGCGTCCGTGCCCTGGCGCCACCAACTGCTGCTGCTGACCGTCAGGGTGGCCGCCACCTGGACCACCGACGAACACGCGACCGGTCTCGCCCCCGCCCTGCGCCCCGTGCTGGCCGCGGCGGGCCCCGAGGGCCCCGTCCCGCCCCTGCTCGCGGCGTTCCGGCTCCTGCCGCCCCGGCCCCAGGGACTCATCTGGTACGGCGTCGTGGAGCAGGAACCCGACGAGCGTACGGCCGTGCTGCTCGGTCTCACCCCCGACGACGTGACGTACAAGCGGGAGTCCGCGCTCCAGGCCCTGCGCCAGGCCTGTCTCCGCGCGCGTCTCGCCGCCTCCGACGACCCCCGTTGCCAGGACTTCCGCCGGCTCATCGAGGAGTCCGTGCGACCGGACTCCCCTCGCCACAGCAGCGATCTGCACGCCCACATGGAGTACTGCGCCTACTGCGCCGGCGCCTACGAGGAGCTGTGCGCCCTGCGCGACAGCCCGCGCACGACGCTGGCGGAGGGGCTGTTGCCCTGGGCCGGTACGGCGTACACGCGGGGCTCGCGCGGCGCGCGGGGCGGGGCGGGCGGACGCGTGGGCGGCCGACCGGGTGATGGTGTGGAGGGCGCGGGCACGGAGGACTTCTCGGGTACGGACCCGGCCCCGGAGACTGAGCAGGAGGCCGGGTGGGCGGGCGGCTCGGCCGGGGCGTCCCGTCCGGGCCGGGCGAGGACGGGGCCGCGGAGCAGGGCGGGCGCCGGAGCGGGAAGGTGGGCCGAGGCCGCCGCCGCGACCGCCGCGGCGGCGGAGGCGTGGGCGGAGTCGGGCCTGGGCGGCGGGCCGGGCAGGGGCGTCCCGTCCGGGCCGGGCGCGGAGGGGGCGGCGGACTCGGGTGCGGCGTCCGGCTCCGGCACGGGGCCAGGGTCGGGCGGCGGCCGGGGCGGCGTCGGCACCGGCATGGACTCCGGTTCCGGATCCCCTTCCGGTTCCGGATCCCCGTCCTCCGGCTCCGACTTCGGCGCCGTCGGCGGGGACCGTCCCGTGGGCGGCGGGCGAGCAGAGCCTTGGGCCGGTGCGCCGGCCGGGGCCGAGACATGGGCGGGGCCCGGGGAGGACAGGGCGTCGGCCGACTCTGCAGGCGGCGCCGGCGCTGGGCCCTACTCGGCGGGCTCGGCCGGGAACAGGGCCGGGGCGGGGACAGCCGCCGGAGCTTGGGCTACGGGGCCCGACGACACGGAGCCCCTGGCCGCGGGCGGGGCCAGGCCGGCCGCCGGGGCCTGGGCGGCGGCGGAGAGCGACGGCGGGGCCGAGGTGCTGACCGGGGCGGCGAGGGCCACGTGGTCGCGGTCCCGCCGCATCGTGCTCACCTCGGTGGCCCTCGGGGTGGCGCTGGCGCCGCTGCTGGCGTTCCTGGTGTTCTCGGGATCGGTCGGCTCGTCGTCGTCCGACGACGCGGCCGGTTCCGGGGGTACGCCCACGGCACCGCCGTCGGGGGCGGTGACCCCCACGGTCCCGCCGAGCCCGACGCCGTCCCCGACCCCCTCGGAGACCGCGAGCCCCTCGGAGACCGCGAGCCCCTCGAAGCCCCCGCGGAAGGAGAAGCCGACGCGGAGCCCGAGTCCGTCCGACACGGGGTCGCCGACGCCGACACCGCCGTACGGAGGGCCGCTGAGCGGTGCCTACACGCAGGTGGTGAACGTCGCCTCAGGGCTGTGCCTGGACATCCGGGGCGAGTTGGCGAAGGGCACCGACGTCGTCACGGCCACCTGTTCCTCGCGCGCCACGCAGCGCTGGCGGCTCGACTCGGCGCGTGCCGCCCTCCAGTCGTTCGCCGATCCCGACCTGTGCCTGGACAGCCGTGGGGCGATCGACGACGGTGTGGGCGTCTGGGAGTGCGACTCGCTCGACGGGGACAGGGGCGACAACCTCCGGTTCGAGGTCGACTCCCGGGGGGCGATCCGCCCGGCGATCGCGGGGCGGTTCGCCGTGACGCCGGACGCGCTCGGTTCCGTCGGCTTCGCCGTGGCATCGGGGCGCGACGGGCAGCGGTGGAAGGCGGGGGCCGGGCCGGCCGACTCCTGAGACCGGCCTGCGAGCCCCCGGCATCCGGGACCGGTCAGACCACGCGGACGCCCCTGCGCCACACGCCCGTGACCAGAGGCACTCCCGGCCGGTAGGCGAGGTGGACATGGCTGGGCGCGTCCAGCAGCGCGAGATCGGCGTACGCGCCCGGCGTGAGCCGGCCGATGTCGTCGCGGCGGAGCGCCCGCGCGCCCCCCGCCGTGGCCGACCAGACCGCCTCGTCCGGTGTCATCCCCATGTCCCGTACCGCTAGGGCGACGCAGAAGGGGACGGACGAGGTGAACGACGATCCCGGGTTGCAGTCCGTGGAGAGGGCGACGGTGACACCCGCGTCGAGGAGGCGGCGGGCGTCGGGCCACTCGGCGCGGGTGGAGAACTCGGCGCCGGGGAGGAGCGTGGCGACCGTGTGGCCGCTCGCGAGGGCGTCCACGTCGGCGTCGGTGAGGTGGGTGCAGTGGTCCGCGCTCGCCGCGTCCAGCTCGACGGCGAGCTGGACACCGGGGCCGTAGGAGAGCTGGTTGGCGTGGATGCGCGGGTGCAGGCCCCTGTCCCTGCCCGCCGTGAGGATCGCGCGGGCCTGGTCGCCGTCGAAGGCGCCCTTCTCGCAGAAGACGTCGATCCAACGGGCGTGCGGGGCGCAGGCGTCGAGCATCTCGCCGGTGACGAGGGCCACGTAGGCGGCGGGGTCCTCGGCGTGGTCGGGGGAGACGATGTGGGCGCCGAGGTACGTCACCTCGTCCGTGTGCCGGGCGGCGATGCGCAGGGCCCGCGCCTCGTCGTGGACGGTCAGGCCGTAGCCCGACTTGGTCTCGAAGGTGGTCGTGCCCTGGCGGAGGGCCTCGCGGAGGTAACGGGTGAGGTTGGCCTCCAGTTCCTCGTCGGTGGCGGCGCGGGTGGCGGCGACGGTCGTGCGGATGCCGCCCGCGCTGTAGGCCCGGCCGGACATGCGGGCGTTGAACTCGGCGGTCCGGTCGCCGGCGAAGAGGAGGTGGGAGTGGGAGTCCACGAAGCCGGGGATCACCGCCCGTCCACCGGCGTCGACCCGATTGTCAGTGGCGGGTGCTTTGCTCTGATCACCGGTCCACGCGATGCGTTCACCGTCGATGACGACGGCCGCGTCCCGGATCAGTCCGAGGGGCGATCCGTCGCCGAGGGAGGGGTCGTTGGTGACCAGGGCAGCGATGTTGGTGATGAGCGTGCTGGCGGTGCTCGCCGAGTGGGCGGGGCTGTCGGTCGTCGGGCTGCTCATGGCGTCCTTGGTTGCCTGGTCGGCGGTCGGTTCGGAATCGGGGTCGGGGGCCGGGCGCGGGGCGGTCCGGGTCATCCGCGCAGTGCTGCGACGGCGTCCGCGAGGGCTCGCGGCACGTCCGGTACGAGCACGTGCGCCCCGTCCCGTACGACGTGCCGACCTCCCACCACCGTGTGCGACACGTCCGCTGCCGACGCGGCGAATACAGCCGTCTCCGCGCCGAGCCGTGGCAGCGGCCCCGCTGTCCTGACCGAGTCGAGCGCGATCGTCGTGAAGTCGGCGAGCGCGCCCGCCTCCAGGGTGCCGGCGTCGTCCCAGCCGATCGCCGCGTGGCCGTCGGCCGAGGCCGCCCGCAGCAGGGCCGCCGCCGTCCAGTGACCGCGCGTACGGGTGCGCAGCCGCTCGTTCAGCTCCATCGCGCGCGCCTCCTCGAGCAGGTCGATGACCGCGTGGCTGTCGGAGCCGAGGGAGAGCGGGGAGCCCGCGCGTTGCAGGGCGACGGCCGGTCCGATGCCGTCCGCGAGGTCCCGTTCGGTGGTGGGGCACATGCAGGTGCCGGTGCCGCTGCCGCCGATGAGGGCGATGTCCTCGTCGGTGAGGTGGGTGTTGTGGACGCCCGTCGTGCGGGGGCCCAGCACACCGTGGTCGGCGAGGAGCTGGGCGGGGGTGCGGCCGTGTGCCGCGTGGCAGGCGTCGTTCTCCGCCGTCTGCTCCGACAGGTGCACGTGCAGCGGGGCCCGCCGCTCCTCGGCCCAGCGCGCCACGATCGCCAACTGCCCGGCCGGCACGGCCCGTACGGAGTGCACGGCCGCACCGATCCGCGCGTGATCCCGGTCCTTGAGAACTGAACAGCGTTCGGCCCAGGCGTCCGCCGTACCGTCGGAGAAGCGGAGCTGGTGCGGGTCGGGTGCCTTGCCGAAGCCGGCGGAGAGGTAGGCCGTGTCGAGGAGGGTGATCCGGATGCCTGCCTCGGCCGCGGCCTCGACCAGGGCCTCGCCCATGGCGTTCGGATCGGCGTAGGGCGTGCCGCCGGGGGCGTGGTGCACGTAGTGGAACTCGCCGACCGCCGTGATCCCGGCCAGCGCCATCTCCGCGTACACGGCCCGCGCGAGGGCGTGGTAGGTGTCCGGGGTCAGCCGGTCCGCCACCCGGTACATGACCTCGCGCCAGGTCCAGAAGGTGCCCGAGCCGACCTGGACGGTGCCGCGCAGGGCCCGGTGGAAGGCGTGGCTGTGGGCGTTGGCGAGGCCGGGCAGGGTGAGGCCGCGCAGGACGACCGCGCCCGGGGGCGGGGTGGGCGTGCCGGTGCGCACGGCACCGACGCGGCCGTCGGTGGTCACCGTGAGGGTCGCGCCCGGCTCGACGTGCGTGCCGAGCCAGGCGTGTTCGAGCCAGTAGGTCGTCTCCGTCACCTGCGGGCCAGCCCTTCCAGTACGTCGGCGAGCGCGGTCACTCCGGCCAGGCAGTCGTCCTCGGCGGCGTGTTCGGCCGGGGAGTGCGAGACGCCCGTCGGGTTGCGCACGAACAGCATGGCGGTCGGGACGGTTCCGGAGAGGATCCCGGCGTCGTGTCCGGCACCGGTTCCGAGGACCGGCACCTTCAGGCCGGCCGTGTCCCGGCCCAGGATGCGGGCGATCTCGTCGCGCAGCGCGTGCTCGAACTCGACGACGGGGGTGAAGGACTCCCGGACGACGTCCAGTTCGATCCCGTGCTCCTGGGCGTAGTCGCGGGCGGCCTCCTCGATGGCGCCGACGACCGTGTCCAGGGTCTGCTGGTCCTCGGCGCGGGAGTCGAGCCAGCCGCGCACGAGGGAGGGGATGGCGTTGACGCCGTTCGGCTCGACGGAGATCTTGCCGAAGGTGGCGACGGCGCCGGCGAGGCGGGCCTCGCGGCGGGCCGCGAGCACGGTCTCCGCGTACGACAGCATGGGGTCCCGGCGGTCCACGAGCCGTGTCGTGCCGGCGTGGTTGGCCTCGCCGCGGAAGTCGAACCGCCAGCGCCCGTGCGGCCAGATCGCGCTGGCGATCCCGACGGCGTCCCCGGAGAGGTCCAGGGCGCGGCCCTGCTCGACGTGGAGTTCGACGAAGGCCCCGATGCGCGCGAGGCGTTCCGGGTCGGCGCCGATGCCCTCGGGGTCGTATCCGGCGGCCTCCATCGCCCGGGGGAGGGTGATCCCGTCCCCGTCGGTGAGCCGTCCCGCCTGCTCGGCGGTCAGCTGCCCGGTGGCCAGCCGTGAGCCGACGCAGGCCAGTCCGAAGCGGGCGCCCTCCTCGTCCCCGAAGTTGACGATGGCGATCGGCTTGTCCAACCGGGCGCCCCGGGCGCGGAGTTCGTCGAGCGCGGCGAAGGAGGAGACGACGCCGAGGGGGCCGTCGAAGGCCCCGCCGTCGGGCACGGAGTCGAGGTGCGACCCGGTGACCACGGCGTCCCCGGCGGCGGGGTCGCCGAGCCAGGCCCACTGGTTGCCGTTCCGGTCGACCTCGTGGTGCAGGCCCCGGTCCCGGGCCTGCTCCTCGAACCAGGCCCGGCAGTCGGCGTCGGCGGTGGTCCAGGCGAAGCGGCGGTAGCCGCCGGAGCCGGGGTGCCGGCCGACGGGCGACAGGTCGCGCCACATCTCGTGGAAGGAGGCACCGCCGGTGACGGGGCGGGGGCCGCGGCCGTGCGGCCCCGCCTCGGGGCTGTTGTCCCGCTCCCCTTCACGCTCCCCTGCGCGCTGGGTCACGCGTCCTCACCCTCGCGCATCGGCACCCGTACGCCCCGGTCGTCGGCGACGGACTCGGCGATGTCGTAGCCCGCGTCGACGTGCCGGATGACGCCCATCCCGGGGTCGTTGGTCAGCACGCGGCGGATCTTCTCGCCGCCCAGCTTCGTGCCGTCGGCGACCGTGACCTGGCCGGCGTGGATGGAGCGGCCCATGCCCACGCCGCCGCCGTGGTGCAGGGAGACCCAGGACGCGCCGGAGGCCACGTTCACCATCGCGTTCAGCAGCGGCCAGTCGGCGATGGCGTCGGAGCCGTCGAGCATGGCCTCGGTCTCGCGGTAGGGGGAGGCGACGGAGCCGCAGTCCAGGTGGTCGCGGCCGATCGCCAGCGGCGCCGCCAGCTCCCCGCTCGCCACCATGTCGTTGAACCGCTCACCGGCCCTGTCCCGCTCGCCGTAGCCGAGCCAGCAGATGCGGGCCGGCAGGCCCTGGAAGTGGACGCGCTCGCCGGCCATGTTGATCCAGCGGTGGAGGGACTCGTTCTCCGGGAAGAGGTCGAGGATCGCCTTGTCGGTCTTGGCGATGTCGGCGGGGTCGCCGGAGAGGGCGGCCCAGCGGAAGGGGCCCTTGCCCTCGCAGAACAGGGGCCGGATGTAGGCGGGGACGAAGCCGGGGAAGGCGAACGCCCGGTCGTAGCCGGCGAGCTGGGCCTCGCCGCGGATGGAGTTGCCGTAGTCGAAGACCTCGGCGCCGGCGTCCTGGAAGCCGACCATCGCCTCGACGTGCCGGGCCATGGACTCGCGGGCGCGGGTGGTGAAACCGGCCGGGTCCTTGGCCGCGTACGAGGCCATGTCGTCGAAGTCGACGCCCACGGGCAGGTAGGCCAGCGGGTCGTGGGCGGAGGTCTGGTCGGTGACGATGTCGACGGGGGCGCCCGAGGCGAGGAGTTGGGGGAGGAGGTCGGCCGCGTTGCCGAGGACGCCGATCGAGAGCGGGCGGCGGGCGTCACGGGCCTCGACGGCCAGCTGGAGGGCGTGGTCGAGCGAGTCGGCCCGCACGTCGAGGTAGCGGTGCTCGATGCGGCGCTCGATGGCGCGGGGGTCGCAGTCGATACAGATCGCGACGCCGTCGTTCATGGTCACCGCGAGGGGCTGGGCGCCGCCCATGCCGCCGAGCCCGGCGGTGAGGGTGATGGTCCCGGCGAGGGTGCCGCCGAACTTCTTGGCGGCGACGGCGGCGAAGGTCTCGTAGGTGCCCTGGAGGATGCCCTGGGTGCCGATGTAGATCCAGGAGCCGGCGGTCATCTGGCCGTACATGGTCAGCCCGAGCTGTTCCAGCCGGCGGAACTCCTCCCAGTTGGCCCAGTCGCCGACGAGGTTGGAGTTGGCGATGAGGACCCGGGGCGCCCACTCGTGGGTCTGCATGACACCGACGGGGCGGCCCGACTGGACCAGCATGGTCTCGTCCTGCTTGAGCGTCCGCAGGGTGCGGACCATGGCGTCGAAGGAGCGCCAGTCGCGGGCGGCCTTGCCCGTGCCGCCGTAGACGACGAGCTTGTCGGGGTGCTCGGCGACCTCGGGGTCGAGGTTGTTCTGCAGCATGCGCAGGGCGGCTTCCTGCTGCCAGCCCAGGGTGCTGAGTTCCGTACCGCGCGGCGCTCGAACGGGGCGGGGTCCTGACACGGTCTGCCTCCAGCTCTATACAGCAACTATTCACATCCTGACTTGCTGAATAGAGCTAGTCAATACAGCGGTAGGGCCAGCGGCGGCGCGCCGTGGGTGTTTGGCTGGACACACTGGGTCCATGGGCTCGGACGACGACACGACAGCGGGGGACGGGATGGGAGACGTGACGAACGGGACCGGCGGGGAGAGGCCCGCCGCCCGGCACGAGGAGGCCGCCGGGGACGGCGAGCCGACGCTGCGGCTGTTCGACACCGACGGCGAGCGGGCCGTGCGGCGGGACGAGGCCGTGCGGGCGGCGGTGGAGCAGGGGCTGCTGTCCCCCGACACCCCGGTCGTCGCGCTCCTCGACGTCACCGGGATCCGGGCCTCGGCAGCGGCCCTGCGGACGGCGTTCGACGCGGTGACGGCGCCCGGGACGCCCGTGCTGCACGCGTTCGCGGTGAAGGCGACGCCGCTGGTGCCCGTGCTGCGGCTGCTGCGCGAGGCGGGGATCGGGGCCGAGGTCGCGAGTGCCGGGGAGCTGGCCCTGGCGCGGGCGGCCGGGGTGCCACCGAGGCACACCGTGCTGGACTCGCCCGCCAAGACCCCGGCCGAGCTGCGGGAGGCGCTGGCGCTGGGCATCGCGGTGAACGCGGACAATCCGCAGGAGCTGGACCGGATCGACGCGCTCGTCCGGTCGGCCACCACCCGCTCCCCCGTCGGCATCCGGGTGAACCCGCAGGTTGGCTCGGGCGCGATCGACGCGCTGTCCACCGCGACGGCCACCTCCAAGTTCGGCGTGGCGCTCCGGGACGAGGGCGCCCGGGAGTGGGTCGTCCAGGCGTATCTGGACCGCCCCTGGCTGAGCCGGCTGCACGCGCACAGCGGGTCCCAGGGGATGCCGCTGTCGCTGATGACCCGGGGGATCACCGAGACGTACGAGCTGGCGGAGGAGATCAACCGGCGGATCGGGCGGCGGCAGATCGACACGATCGACATCGGCGGCGGCCTGCCGGTGAACTTCGCGTCGGAGGCGGCCACCCCGACGTACGAGCAGTACGCGCGGCTGCTCGCGGAGGCGGTGCCGGGCCTGTTCGACGGGCGGTACGGGCTGGTGACCGAGTTCGGCAGGTCGCTGCTCGCGAAGCACGGGACGATCGTCGCCCGCGTCGAGTACACCAAGAGCGCCGGCGGGCGGGCCATCGCGGTCACGCACGCGGGGGTGCAGGTGGCCACGCGGACGGTGTACGTGCCCGGGTCCTGGCCGCTGCGGATCGCCGCGTACGACGCGAAGGGCCGGGCGAAGAACGGGCCGGTGGCGGTGCAGGACGTGGCGGGGCCCGCCTGTTTCGCGGGGGACCTGCTGGCGGAGGGGCGCTCTCTGCCGCTGCTGGAGCCGGGCGACTACGCGGCCGCGCTGGACACCGGCGCGTACTACTTCGCGCACCACTACGCGTACAACTCGCTGCCCCGGCCCGGGATCTACGGGTACGCCCCCGGGGAGGGCCGGACGCGGTTCGCGATGGTGCGGCGGGCGCAGACCGTGGAGCAGATCGTGGCCGAGGCGGGGGGAGCGGAGCGGTCGGGGCTGCTGGGGCTCTGACCGGCGCCGTCCGGCCCGGCACGCGCCCGGCCGGCGCCGTCCGGCCCGGCACGTTCCCGGGGAACCGTGCTGCGGCGACCGCGGCCGCCGACCGCTGCCCTCGGGCGCGGCCGATGGCCCGAACTCCCCGCGCCCGGGATCGCCGAGGGTCGTCCGGGAGTGCCCCAAGGCGCCCGGCCCTGGGTGGCGCACCCTACGTACGCCCCTCGCGCCCCCCCAGAATGAGGAACACCCGGCGCCTCGTCCGCGCCCGGTATGCGGGCCCGCCGCATAGGTGCACCTCAGCGCGCCGGCGTGCCGCCCGGCGCCCAACAGCGGTGAAAAGCAGGCAAGTCGACCTACCTTAGTCACCTCTCCGCATGTTCCGCTGGAAAATGCCAGATCGCTCACTCCCCACGCACACGTTGCGTAGCGTCTGCGTCACTCAGCCGAACCGCAGGCAGGAGGGGAGCCACGGTGCCCGGAATCGACGAGTGTCTGGTGGAGGCCATGAGGCTGCCCGGTGCCCTGGGCGCCGCGGTGGTCGACTGGACCAGCGGGCTGGCACTGGGCACCGTCGGGGAGGCGCCCGGCGGTGACCACGAGACGACCGCGGCGGAGGCCGCGGAGCTGGCGCGGCTGGCGGCGGAACACCGGGCGTTCGCACCGGAGGAGGGCTCGGACTGGTCCGGCGCGGATCTGCCGGTCGAGGACCTGATCGTCAGCAACCGGGACACGTACCACGTGCTGCGGTTCGTGCGGACGACGTTCGACAGCAGTGTGTTCCTGCACCTGTGGCTGACCCGGTCGGACGGCAACCTCGCGCTGGCCCGGATCCGGCTCGGCGAGATGGCGGGACGGCTGGTGCTGGCATGAGCGTGATCACCACACCGGCGCCCCCGCTGCCCGTGCGCGGCGAGCACTTCCGGCAGGCCGTCTCCCCGATGCTGAGTCGGCTCGCCGCCGAGCGGGCCACCGGCGTACTGCTGCGCGAGAGCGGCTCGCTGTACCTGTCCGAGGGGGAGGTGGTGCATGCCGAGAGTCCCCGCTCCCCGGGCCTCGACGTGCTGCTCGCCACCGGCGGCGTGCTGGACCGCGACGGCTGGCGGGAGGCGGTCGACACGGCGGGGGCCGGGCTGCGGGTCGGACGGTTCCTCGTGGACAGCGGCCGGGTCGCGCGGGGTGCGCTCGAACTGTGCCACGCGGGCGCGCTGTTCGACGCGGCGTACTTCGTACTCGGCCCGGGCGGCGCGCCGGCCAGCTTCCGTTACGGGGCCGCGCACTGGCTGGGGCCGATCCGCCCGGTGCCGGTGGCCGCCGTGGCGCGCGAGACCCGGCGCCGCCGCGACCTGCTGCACCGCATCTGGCCCGACGCCGAGACGGACGACGCTCCGCTGACCAGGGCCGCCGACCGGGGCGTGCCCCCGGTCCCGGCCCGCCAGGGAGCCGTGCTCGGCCAGGTGAACGGCCTGCGCACGGCCGCGGAGATCTCCCTCACCCTGGGGCGCCCGGCCTTCCACACCCTGGTGGACGTACGGCGGCTGGCGGCCGCGGGGCTGATATCCGCGACCCGGCACAGTCCGGTGGGAACCCCACCGGCGCCGGCCGGCCCGGAACACCACTCCCGGGCCCCCCACCCCGAGCACTCCCCCGCCCCGCACCCGGGCCACACCGCCCTGCCGGCGGCCCCGGCCCCCCTCGCACCGCCGCCCGGTCCGGGCGCCCTCGCCCCGGCGGCGGCCCCGGCCCCCCTCGCGCCACCGACCGCTCCGGGCCGGCACGCGGCCCCCGGGCCCGCGGCCGCAGGCGGGGTCTCGTCCCTCGTCTCACCCTGGCCCCTCACCACCACAGACCCCGACGTGGCTCTACTGCAAAGGCTCAGGGATGCGCTGGAGGCCCTTTGAGCGGCAGCGGGAGCGTCCCGCCGAGAGGAGACTGCTCATGGCCGCGGAGGCCGAAGTCCTCGACGAACTGCACCGGTTGAGGGCCCGTGTACCCCAGTTGACCGGCGCGCTCGCGGCCAGCGTGGACGGGCTCGTCCTCGCCCACGACACCCCCGGCGTCGAACCGGAGGGCCTCGCGGCACTCACCGCCGCCGCGCTCGGCGTCGCCGTACGGATGACGGACACCGCCGGCCGGGGCGAGCTGCGCGAACTGCTGCTGCGGGGCGACCGCGGCTATGTGGCCACGTACGCGGCGGGATCCTCAGCCGTACTGACGCTGCTGGCCCAGGACCGGGTCAACGTCGGCCGGCTGCACCTGGAGGGCCGCCGGGCCGGCGGCCGGATAGGTGAGCTGATGGACGCCATGCCCCGGCCGGACGACACCGCCGCGACGGAGGCCCGGCCGGCCACCCGGAACCCGGCCCGTGCGGTGGCGAGGACCACGAGCACGGCCACGGCCGCCGCCGCGTCCCCGGCGCCGGCCAAGGCCACGGTCAGGTCGACCATGCCCCGCCGCACCCCCCGTGCCACCCCCTCGCGCACCACCCCCCGAACCACTCCCAACGCACCTACCACCAGTGAAAGCTGAAAGGACACCGCACACCATGGCCAACACCGAGACCACGTTGAAAGAGGCCCTCGCGTCCATCGAGGGCGCGACCGGCGCCGCCCTGGTCGACTACACCAGCGGCATGGCACTGGGCACGATCGGCGGCAGCAAGGGCTTCGACCTCAACGTCGCCGCGGCCGGGAACACCGACGTCGTCCGAGCCAAGCTGCGCACCATGGAACACCTCGGCCTCAAGGGCGAGATCGAGGACATCCTGATCACCCTGTCCGACGCCTACCACCTGATCCGTCTGCTCACCGGGCGCGGCGGCAACGGCCTCTTCCTCTATCTGGTCCTCGACGCCAAGCGGGCCAACCTGGCCATGGCGAGGCACCAGTTGAAGCGGATCGAGGCGGAGCTGGAGGTCTGACCCCACCGACACCGGGCTCCGGCGGCGCACCCCACCCGGGGGGCGCCGCCGAGCACGTTCACCGACGCCGTCCGACCCCAGCACCCGCACCCCCGCACCCCCGTACACCCGTACACCCGTACGAACACCACCTCTCCCGCTCCGCTACCGTGTCCGCCCTGGACCAGGAGAAGAGGACGACGGTGGGCAGAGCGGTACGGGGGACGGCGCTGGCGCAGGTGGCGCTGCTGGCCGGGGTGCTGACGGGGTGTGCGGAGCCGGCGGGGGACGGCGGCGGGAAGCCGTCGGCGAGCGCGGGCAGGCCGACGGAGGAGCGGTCCGGGCCGGGGTCGTCGCAGGACGCCGTCAGGAGCGGAGGCAGCGTGGGCGCGGCCGGGGCCGCCTGTGAGCTGCCGGTCACCTTCGAGACGGCCGAGAAGTGGCGGCCGGAGGCCGTCGAGACCGGGGCGCCCGGCGACGGGAGCGGGTCCGAGGAGGACGAGCTGGCGGCCGAGCTGGCCGAGGGCCTGCTGCACCAGGGCCCGTTCACCGCCGCGTGCGAGATCGACGCCAAGCCGGCAGGGAACATCGGCTTCCTCCGCGTCTGGACCGGCGAGGCCGATGCGAAGGGCGGGGACGCGAAGGCCCTGCTCAAGAAGTTCGTGGCGGCCGAGGGCAATACCAGCGTGGCCGAGTACCGCGCGTTCCGCTCGGAATCGGGTGTCCCCGGCGCCGAGGTGGAGTACCTCTACACCAGCGAGGCCCTGGGCGAGACCAAGAAGGAGCGGGCCTTCCTGACGGTCACCCCGGAGGGAGCCGTCGTCGTCCATCTCGGCGGCCTCGACACCGAGGAGCACGAGGAGATGCTCCCGGCGTACGAGCTGGCCAGGCGGACCCTGAGCACCGGCTGAAGGGTCCCGCGGCCTACCGCCGGCCGCCCCCGGGCGCCGCGTCGCCCGCGCCGATCCCGGTGATCCGGTACGCGTCCACCCGCTTGCCCGCCGGCCCGCCGCCCCGGGCGGACAGCCGGTCCACCGGGACCCAGTGGAGCCGGCCCGCGGCGCGTTCGCGGCGGCCGAGCCAGGCCGCCCTGAGGCGCAGGCCGGCGCCGCCTCCGGCGAGGAGCAGCCCGCCCGCCGCGGGGAGCGCGAGGGACGATCCCAGGGCGAGGGCGAAAGCGAGCAGGAGCCACCAGCGGTGGCCCCGGCGCCAGGCGCGCAGGGTCACGGCACGGTCCTGGAGGACGTCGTGCTTGCCGGCGCGCACGGCCGCGCGCTCCCGCGCGAGGTACCGGCCGCGCCCGGCCCACGCCACCACGCCGGCGGCGAGGAGGAACAGCGCCGCCCCGGCGAGCACCCCGATCCGCCGCCCGGTCAGCCCCGGCGGCACCGCACCGGCCCCCGCCGCGACCACTCCCAGCCACCACCACGGCCCCGCCCCGGCCCGCACCACGACAGCCACCCGGGCCAGCCCCTGCCCTCCGCGCGCCACGCTTCCCCGCCTCCCGTGAACCCGACGTCGTACGACAGCCGCGGGCACGGTATCCGGCGCACGTGAAACGCGTCTGAGAATCGCCGGAATCCCCGACCGGGAGGGCTACTCGACGAACAGGCCCCTGCTCGCCGCCCGCGCGTCGAACTCCTCCAGCCGGGCCTGGGCCTCCGGCAGGTCGTCGCACATGGCCTCCAGGAGCACCCGGCCCAGCAGCATCGGGGCGCAGGCGGTGTCGAAGGCGAGCCCGGTGCCGACGGCGGCGGGCAGCAGCAGGTCGGAGACCTTGGCGACGGGCGCGAAGGCCGAGTCGGCGACGGTGACGACGAAAAGCCCCGCCTCCCTGGCGTACGCCAGGGTCTCGACGACCTCGCGCGGATGGCGGGGCAGCGCGAAGCAGAGCAGCGCGGTCGCCCCCGCCCGTACGGCCGCGTCGATACGGTCGTGCAGCATGCTGCCGCCCTCGTGCAGCAGCCGTACGTCCGGGTGGACCTTGGCGGCGAAGTAGCCGAAGCCGTACGCCTGGGAGGCCGCGGCCCGCAGTCCGAGCACCGGCAGCGGACGGGACGCGGCCAGCAGGCGCCCGGCCCGGGCGACCGGACCCGGGTCGGCGAGCACCTCGGCCAGATGCCGCAGGTTCTCGATCTCGGCCTCGACGGCCTGCTGGTACTCGTTGTACGCGGCCGTGTCCGGGGCCGGCTCGGCGGGCGCGACGTCCCGCAGGTGCCGGCGCAGCGCCGGGTAGCCGTCGAAGCCCAGCGCCACCGCGAAGCGCGTCACGGAGGGCTGGCTGACCCCGGCCAGCTCCGCCAGTTCCACACTGGACAGGAACGGCACGTCAGCCGCCCGCCGCACCATGCTGTGGGCGATGCGCCGCTGCGTGGGCGTCAGCCGGTGGCCCTCGAAGAGGGCCTGCAGTCGCGCGGCGGGACTGTCCGTCACGCCCGTGCCCTTGTCCGCGCTCATCACGCGCTCCCCCTCAGTGGGTCCGCCTGGACGTCCGCCCAGATCTCGGTGAACCGGTCGAGCAGTACGGCCGCCGCGCCGACGTCCGCCGTCAGCGGCCGGTCGGCCGGGTCCGCGTCGAGCACGGTCTCGGCCAGTTCCAGCGCCCGCGCGACGGGCAGTCCGGGATCCGGCCGCAGGTCCCGTTGGCGCAACGCCCGCACCGCGGCGACCAGTTCGCAGCCGACGACGAGCCGGTACGGCCCGCACGCCCGCAGGGTCTGCCGGGCGGCGAGCGAGGCGAAGCTGGCCTGTTCCTCGACGCCCCGGGAGAGTACAGCGTGGCCGAGCGACGCGGGCGCCGAGAAGGCCCGCAGGTCGCCGAGGGCGGCTCCGGCGGCGTACTCCAGGATCATCACGCCCGACGAGGCGGGCTCCTGATCGGCGAGGAAGGGGCGCAGCCGGGTGTAGGCGGGCTCGTTGAGCGAGGAGAGCCGGGAGGTCGACAGCCGGGCGACCTGGGTCACGGCGAGCCGGAAGTGGTCCAGGGCGAGGGCGAGCTGGGCCTGGTAGAAGCCGCCGTGGTGGTAGGCGGCCAGGTCGTCGGGGCAGATCAGCGGGTTCTCCGCGGCCGCGTTGATCTCGATCTCCAGGACGCTCTCCAGGGCGTCGGCCGCGTCCAGGGCGGGCCCGTGGATCTGCGGCAGGCACCGGAAGCCGTACGGGTCCTGGATGCGGCCCAGCGGGGGCGTGGGCCGGTCGGCCGCCCCGATCAGCTCCCGCATGCGCCGGGCCGCTTCGCGCGACCCCCGGTGGGCGCGCGCGACGTGCACGGGCGCCGCGTACGCCTCGTGCGAGCCGTCCACGGCGAGCAGCGACAGGGCGGCCACGACCTGGGTGGCCGCGATCAGCCCCCGCAGCTCGTGGAGCGCGAGCGCGGCCTGTCCGAGCGTGAGCGCGTTGCTGCTGATCAGCGCGAGGGCGTCGTTGTTGTCGAGCGGCTGCGCCTCGGGGGCCCCGGTGCCGGCCGCGCACCGCGCCCCGGCCTCCCCGCCGGCCCCCGGACCATGCCACGGGTGCTCCCCCGCCAGCGCCAGCCCCATCTGGGCCAGCGCCGCGATGTCCCCCGTACCGACGGACCCGAACTCGTTCACCACGGGGTACGCCCCGCTCTCCAGCGCCTCGCAGAGCGCCGTGACCACGCTCGGCCGGAGTCCGGCGCCGCCCGCGAGCAACTGGTTGGCGCGGACGGCGAGCATGGCCCGTACCTGCCGGGCGGGCAGTTCCTCGCCGATGGCCCCCGCGTGGCTGCGCAACAGCCGCAGACCGTGCTCGGCGGCGGCCTCGGTGGGCACGTCCTCGCTGCGGTTGGCGCCGACGCCGGTGGAGCGGCCGTACACGCGTCCGGTCGCCGCGATCTGCCGGGCCGCGTCCCAGGACTCCTCGACCCGCCGCATCGCCTCGCTGCCGGGTACGGGCCGTGCGGTCCCGTCGGCGAGCCGGACGACGTCGGCGACCCCGACGGCGTGCCCGTCGAGGACGACGAGCCCGCCACCCGCGGCCATGGCGACGGCGTCCGACGCGCCGACGATCGGAGAGGACATCATCCGCAGCCTCCAGCCCCGCATGGACACCGGTTGTTCGGACATCCGGTCGTTCAGCCCGGATATTCAGACACCGAGAACTCTGCATGAGGCTATGCAGGCAGGGCAAGGGATGCCGGGCACCGGCGTGCACGGACGTGATCCCCGGCGGCCGGAGGGCCGGTCGCCGGGCGGCCGTCAGCGCAACCGCTCGGCGAAGAACTCGGCCGCAGCGCCGGCCACCCGGTCGAAGGCCGGACGGGCCTTGTACGCGTCGAAGTGGCCGGCGGGCACGGTCAGCAGCCGCTTCGGCTCCCGGGCCCGCGCGTAGGCGCCGAGCTGCGGGTCCGGCGGGCACTCCTTCCGCGAGCGGTACGGGTCACGCCCCGCGAGGTGCAAGCGGCCGGCGCGGGAGAACCGGTGCGCGAACAGGGGGGCTAACCCCAGTGCCGGGCGGCCCCCGGGTCCCTAACGTGAACGGCATGACCGGTATGGACGCTCGTGACACCCAGCTCGGGGACACCGAGCTGAAGAAGGAACTCGCCGCGACCCTGCACGCCCGCCGAGAGCTGGGCGAGGACTACGAGTCGGCGCTCGTCGACTCGTTCCTGGAGAAGGTCGACCAGCGCATCGACGGGGCGGTGGACCGCAGGGTCCGGCGTCAGGTGGCGGAGCAGCAGATGGTGGTGGCCCGCGGCAGCCGCGCTCCCAGGTCGACCGACAGCTGGGGTGAACGCTACGGCTTCGGCGTCGTCTCCCTCGTCGTGGCCATCCCCCTGTCCGGCATCGGCGGCGGCGTGGCCGACTTCCGGGGCCTGTTCGTCACCTGGGCGGGCATCGTGGGCGTGAACCTGGCCTGGGCCCTGCGCGGTTCGTCGGCCCTGCGCCGACGCGGCCGCACGAGCGAGGACACGGACTGACAGCCGCGACCCGGACCGGGCTGGAGTGGCAGGTGGGGCCGGAGTGACCGGCACCGGATTCGCGGAGGTGTGCGCGGGGACCGCCGCACCCCCGTGTGACGGGGGGCGGGACGACGGCGGTCCCCGCGGAGGACGCGGGCCGGGTCAGGACCGGGCTTGCGCGTCCGTGGCGTCCGTGGAGGTCCGGGAGCCGCTCCGGAGGTCCTTGACGCCGTTTCGTCGTCGGCCGGGGCGGGGAGCCGCTCCCGCCCTGCCGACACCCACCAATGTGCCGGACCCGTGTTAAGCGAGTGCTGCGTGGACGTGACGCCCTCGTACCACTTCTGCGAAGTCAAACCCCTGCCTCGCAACAATTTTCGACGCAGGGGGCCTTTTACGGGCATTTCGTCTCCGTGACGCGCGTCCGGCAAGGCCGCCGCCGGCGCTCCCGCCGCTACACCCCGCCCTTGGCGAGGAACGCGAGCAGGTCCTGCCGGCTGACGACACCGGTCGGCTTGCCCTCGACCAGCACGATCGCCGCGTCCGCCGTACCGAGCACGGACATCAGGTCGCCCACCGGCTCTCCGGAGCCGACCTGCGGCAGCGGCGCCGACATGTGCTTCTCCAGCGGGTCGTCGAGCGAGGCGCGCTGGGTGAACAGCGCGTCCAGCAGCTCCCGTTCGACGACGGACCCGACCACCTCCGCGGCCATGACGTCCGGGTGCCCGGCGCCCGGCTTCACGATCGGCATCTGCGAGACGCCGTACTCGCGCAGCACCTCGATGGCCTGGCCGACCGTCTCGTCCGGGTGCATGTGGACGAGGGAGGGGATGGCCCCGTGCACCTTGTCGTTCAGGACGTCGGCGACGCGCGCGCTCGGGCCCTCGTCCTCCAGGAAGCCGTAGTCGGCCATCCACTCGTCGTTGAAGATCTTGCTGAGGTAGCCGCGCCCGCTGTCGGGCAGCAGGACGACCACGACGTCGTCCGGGCCGAGCCGCTCGGCGACCTCCAGCGCGGCGACGACCGCCATGCCGCAGGAGCCGCCCACGAGCAGGCCCTCCTCCTTGGCGAGGCGGCGGGTCATCTGGAAGGAGTCCTTGTCGGACACGGCGACGATCTCGTCGGCGACGGTCCGGTCGTAGGCGGTCGGCCAGAAGTCCTCACCGACGCCCTCGACGAGGTACGGCCGCCCGGAGCCGCCGGAGTACACGGACCCCTCGGGATCGGCGCCGATGACCTGGACGCGGCCGTCGCTGACGTCCTTCAGGTAGCGGCCGGTGCCGGAGATGGTGCCGCCGGTGCCCACGCCCGCCACGAAGTGCGTGATCCGCCCCTCCGTCTGCTCCCACAGCTCAGGGCCGGTCGAGTGGTAGTGGGAGAGCGGGTTGTTGGGGTTGGAGTACTGGTCCGGCTTCCAGGCCCCGGGGGTCTCCCGCACCAGCCGGTCGGAGACGTTGTAGTACGAGTCGGGGTGCTCGGGGGCGACCGCGGTGGGGCAGACGACGACCTCGGCGCCGTAGGCCCGGAGCACGTTGATCTTGTCGGTGCTCACCTTGTCGGGGCACACGAAGATGCACTTGTACCCCTTCTGCTGGGCCACGATGGCGAGCCCCACGCCGGTGTTTCCGCTGGTGGGCTCGACGATCGTGCCGCCGGGCTGCAGCTCGCCGCTTTTCTCCGCCGCCTCGATCATGCGCAGCGCGATGCGGTCCTTCACGGAACCGCCGGGGTTGAAGTACTCGACCTTGGCCAGGACGGTCGCCTGAATGCCCTCGGTCACGCTGTTGAGCCTCAGCAGCGGGGTGTTGCCGACGAGGCTGATCATCGAGTCGTGAAATTGCACCGTTGTCTCCGGAGCCGCAAAAAGGGATGGTCGTAATGTTCCGCCAGCCTAAGCCCCACTCTCACTCTTCTCCTCCCTGTTCACCCGCCGTCGGGATTGGCCGAGGGCCGGTACGGGGCAAGGAGTGGGTACGGGAACGAGGAGGTGGCGGCGACGCATGACGAGCATGTCGAGAGCACGGGTGGCCCGCCGCATCGCGGCGGGCGCGGCGTACGGCGGGGGCGGCATCGGGCTGCTGGGCGCCGCCGCCGTGGGTGTGCTGCTGGCCGAGGTACGGATGGCCAAGCGGGTCGTGGGCAACGGGCACAGCCCGCACCCTCCGAGCGCGGAGGGTGTGTACGGTCACACGCACGGCAGCCGGTACGGCCGCGCCTACGGCTACGACTCGTACGGCAGTTCGTACGACGCCCCTGACGATCCCCCGATCCGTCTCGTCATGCTCGGCGACTCCACCGCCGCCGGCCAGGGCGTCCACCGGTCCCGGCAGACCCCGGGGGCGCTGATCGCCTCGGGCCTCGCGGCCGTCGCGGAGCGGCCGGTGCTGCTGCGCAACGTCGCGCTGCCGGGCGCCCAGTCCGACGACCTCGACCGGCAGGTCTCGCTGGTCCTGGAGGATCCGGACCTGGTCCCCGACGTGTGCGTGATCATGATCGGGGCGAACGACGTGACCCACCGGATGCCGCCGACCCGCTCGGTGCGCCACCTCTCGGCGGCCGTGCGGCGGTTGCGGACCGCCGGGGCCGAGGTGGTGGTGGGCACCTGTCCCGACCTCGGCACCATCGAGCTGGTGCAGCAGCCGTTGCGCTGGCTCGCCCGCCGGGCCTCGCGGCAGCTGGCGGCGGCCCAGACGATCGGGACCGTCGAGCAGGGCGGCCGCACCGTGTCGCTGGGCGACCTGCTCGGCCCCGAGTTCGAACAGAACCCCCGGGAGCTGTTCGGCCCCGACAACTACCACCCCTCCGCCGAGGGCTACGCGACCGCCGCGATGGCCGTCCTGCCGACGGTCTGCGCGGCGCTGGGTCTGTGGCCGGCGGACGAGGAGCGACCGGACGTCAGCCGCCGCGAGGGCTTCCTGCCGGTGGCGCGGGCCGCCGCCGAAGCCGCGTCCGAGCCCGGCACCGAGGTGACGGCCGCGATGCCGACGGGGCCGCGTGGCCCCTGGGCCCTGCTCAAGCGGCGGCGCCGGCGGCGGGTTCCGGCCACCGACCCGGCGCCGACCGCTTCCGCGGAGGCGCAGCCGGGCGCCTCGTAGCTCGGGAGTTCCCGTGGAATCGCGCGACGAGCCCCCACCGGACCCGCGCCCACCCACGCATCCGCACCCCCGGCTCACTAGGTGCCCCACCTAAAAAAAGCAAGCGCTTAGAAAAGTGCGGTCGGCGTCACACCCGACTACCCGTGACCCCGCCCATACGTACGGGTAACTTCCCCCACAGCCCTGCTTTCCGTCGCATGCCCATGGAGCCGTGATGCCCGAAGCCGTGATCGTCTCAGCCGCCCGCTCCCCCATCGGCCGCGCTTTCAAGGGCTCGCTGAAGGATCTGCGCCCGGACGACCTGACCGCCACGATCGTCGCCGCCGCCCTCGCGAAGGTTCCCGAGCTGGACCCGAAGGACATCGACGACCTGATGCTCGGCTGCGGCCTCCCCGGCGGCGAGCAGGGCCACAACCTGGGCCGTATCGTCGCCGTCCAGCTGGGCATGGACCACCTGCCGGGCTGCACCGTCACCCGTTACTGCTCCTCCTCGCTCCAGACGTCCCGGATGGCCCTGCACGCCATCAAGGCCGGCGAGGGCGACGTCTTCGTCTCGGCGGGCGTGGAGGTCGTCAGCAGCACCGCGCGCGGCTCCAGCGACATCCCCACCGCCCGCAACCCCCTCTTCACCGAGGCCGAGGCCCGCACGGAGGCCGTCTCCAAGTCGGTCGGCGCCTCCTGGCACGACCCGCGCGAGGACGGTCTGCTCCCCGACCCGTACATCGCGATGGGGCAGACCGCCGAGAACCTGGCCCGCCAGTGGGGCGTGACCCGCGCGGACATGGACGAGTTCGGCGTCCGCTCGCAGAACCTCGCCGAGGAGGCCATCGGCAAGGGCTTCTGGGAGCGCGAGATCACCCCGGTGACGCTGCCCGACGGCACGGTCGTCAGCAAGGACGACGGCCCGCGCGCCGGGGTCACCCTGGAGGCCGTGCAGGGCCTGAAGCCGGTCTTCCGCGAGGACGGCCTGGTCACCGCCGGCAACTGCTGCCCGCTGAACGACGGCGCCGCCGCCCTCGTGATCATGTCGGACACCAAGGCCCGCGAGCTGGGTCTGACCCCGCTCGCCCGGATCGTCTCCACCGGCGTCTCCGGCCTCTCCCCCGAGATCATGGGCTACGGCCCGGTGGAGGCGTCGAAGCAGGCCCTGTCCCGTGCGGGCCTCACCGTCGGCGACATCGACCTGTTCGAGATCAACGAGGCCTTCGCCGCCCAGGTGATCCCCTCCTACCGCGACCTGGACATCCCGCTGGACAAGCTGAACGTGAACGGCGGCGCCATCGCCGTCGGCCACCCCTTCGGCATGACCGGCGCCCGCATCACCGGCACGCTCATCAACTCCCTGCAGTTCCACGACAAGCAGTTCGGCCTGGAGACGATGTGCGTCGGCGGCGGTCAGGGCATGGCGATGGTCATCGAGCGCCTCAGCTGACCCGCCGCCCGCACGCGGAGCGGTGACTGTTCGAACGCGCTCCGCGATGCCATGGCCCGGAGTCCCGATTTTCCGGGGCCTCCGGGCCGTTTTGTGATCCAATCTCCCCCAGGATGTGACCTATCTCCCTTCGGAGAGGGATCTACGCAGGTCAGAGTCGTTTCACTACCAAACATCGGGCCCAGATTCCTGCCCGATTCGTGACGTTACGCACTGACAGCTGGTTAGTCCGCCCTTCAAGCTGATGTAGGAAGTCGGGGGTCGACTTTGAACCGGGAGTACGTCAGTGAGCGCTATGCCGATCGCCTTGCTGCTCACCACGGCCGCCACCGCGGCCGTGGGCGTCGCCGTCCTGCGCACCCTCACGGGGCTGCGCCGACAGGTCACCGCCCTGCGCGCCGAGCTGGCCGAGAGCCGGGCCGCCGGGGTGCGGGCGCCGGTACCGGCCGCCCGGCCGGCCGCCGACACCGAGGAGATACGCGCCGCCGTCGCCGAGGCACTCGCCGAGGAGCGGGAGCGTGAGCTGGCCGAGGCGAGGGCCTTCTGGGCCGCCCAGGAGTCCCGTGACGTCTCCGACGCGCCCTCCCTGCTGGGGCTGCCCGACAGCGACCTGTTCATGCCCCGGCAGTCCGACTTCGCGGGTCTGGAGCACCTGGAGCCGGTGATCGAGGCCAGTCTGGAGGGCGACGAGTTCGCCCCGGACTCGGCCGAGCTGGCCGCCGCCCGCCGCCGGCACCCCTCGCACCCCGACTTCGTGCCGGTGCAGTCGCCCGTCACCAGCGACCACGAGCGCACGGTCGCCTGCCTGGAGGACCTCGCCGCCTCCCGCACCGAGCTGGCCGACGTCCGCCCGGGCCCCCTCGGCACCCTCGACGTCTACGTCTTCGCCGACGGCACCACGCTCTGTATGACCCCCGGCCACCGCGAGACCGCCGAACGCCTGGCCTCGGCCCTGCAGACCGGTGACACCCCGGTCCTCCTGGGCGGCTCGGGCATCTCGGGCGGCTACACGCTCACCTTCGAGTGCGGCGAGGACATGGTCTACATCCTGGCGGACCGGGTGATCGCGTCGCTGTAGAGGCCGCTGCCGCGCCCCGGGCTCACACCCCGGCCCGGCGCTGCGCCTCCTCCACCAGCGCCACGGCCTCCGCCACCGCGCCCTCGTCGCCGAGCACCAGCGCGAGGTCGTTCCCGGCGACCATGACCTGATCGGCCGCCGCGAACATCCCCACGTCCGGCATCTCCCGGGCGTCCGTGCCCGGCGCCTCCAGCCGCTGGGCACGCCGTGCCATCTCCCTGGCCAGCGCCAGCGCCTCCGCGGCGGCCCCCCGCTGCAGCCGGCTCTGCGGGGCGGCCCGCAGCCGGTCGGCGAAATGATCCACGGCACGGGTCAACGGTGTCGTATCAAGCACGCCGCGAGAGTACGCGCCTTCACCGGACTGTTGCCAACAGCCCGCCACTCAGGCAACGTGACCTGAAGGACCGGCTTACATTCCCTTTCGTCCGGAGGCGCCGATGTCCCAAGTCTTCTCCGAGGAGACCCACCGCAACCTGCTCGCCCGCATCCCTCACTGCACCGGTCGTGAAGTCTCCGACTGGCTCCGCAAAGTCGACGACGGCCCCGCTCTCCACAATTTCGAGGAGAAGGTCAGCTGGCTCCGGCACGAGTACGACCTCGCGTACGGACACGCCAAAGCGATCATTCACGAGTACGACCTGAGGAGGGCCGCGCGGAAGCTCCGCTGAATCCGCCGAGAACCTACGAAGGGCCCCCGAACCGTGAGGTTCGGGGGCCCTTCACCACGAGGGGGCCGGGAGCATCAACGGCTCCCGGGGGTCACTCCTAGTCGTCGCCGCTGAAGATGGCGACCAGGCGGAGCATCTCGACGTAGATCCACACGAGGGTCATGGTCAGGCCGAACGCGGCCAGCCAGGCCTCCTCGCGCGGGGCGCCGTAGGCGATGCCGTCCTCGATCTGCTTGAAGTCCAGGGTCAGGAAGAACGCGCCGAGGAGGATCGCGAGGATGCCGACGATGGCGCCGAGCGGGCCCATGCTGCGCAGCCCGCCGTCCGGGGCGAGCCCGAAGACGACGAGGAGCAGGTTGACCGCCATGACCAGGACGAACGCGATCGCGATGGTCATACCGATGCGGGCGTACCGCGCGGTGACCCGGATCCAGCCCGCCTTGTAGACCAGCAGCGTGGCGCCGGAGACGGCCATCGTGCCGAGCACCGCCTGGAAGGGCGCGCCGCTCCACCGGCTGTTGAACATCTCGCTGAACACGCCGAGGAAGACACCCTCGAAGGCGGCGTACGTCAGGATCAGCGCGGGCGAGGCCTTGCGCTTGAACGACTGCACCATCGCCAGGACGAAGGCGATGAGCGCGGCGCCGATGGCCAGGCCGTAACTCGTGGGCGACACCGGCAGAAGGGCCCAGGCGAGGGCCGCGCCGACGACGACCGTGCCGAGCGTCATGGCCGAGCGCATGACGACGTCGTCCATGGTCATGGCGCCCGTGCGGGCCGGAGCCTGCGGCGGGACGCCGTGCTGTACGTCCTGCTGGGCGTACGGGTTCGTCGCGTACGGGTTGCCGCCCTGCTGGGCGTAGGGGTTGCCCTGGGTGCCGACAGCTGCTCCCCCGGCCTGCGGCGCGGTGTTGAAGCCCGCGTGGCCGTTGTCGCGGCTGAACCCCCGTCGCGAGAAGACCGGGTTGCTGCTCCTCATTTCACTCCTCCATGGCCACCCTGCGTGGCCTTGGCTCAAGAGTAATAGGTAGGCAAAGGATTGACTCTACTGCTTGGGGAGGATCTTTCCCTGCCATGTCCTCGAACACGCTACGCGTCTCCGCGATTCCCCGCGCCACACCTCACCACCCCTGACCAACCCGGTACGAGTCCGCGATCATCCGGAGACCGAGCACGACGGCGCCCACACCGTCACGCGCCTCCCGGGGCGCGGCTCGCCCAAGGGCGGCATGTGAGAGTGTGGGCGTAAATGTTCGAGTTTGGTCGGAGGTGCCCGGAACCGGACTTGAACCGGTACGCCCGCGAGGGGCAGCGAGGTTTAAGCTCGCCGTGTCTGCATTCCACCATCCGGGCAGGCCATGGGCTCCGCGCTGAGCTTCCGAGACTATCGGGAGGCTTCCCCCGAACAGTCGCCCGGCGGACCGATGTTGTCTTATTTTATTGACGTCTGAGGGTGCATCAGCCCACGGAACACGCCATCCGCACTTGCCAATAGCCTTCCCGACGGCCCGACCGGGCGTATGCGGAATGACGGAATTTCACCGCCCGAACGAGCGCCCCGACGAGGACACGCGCGGTGACGCGGCGGCTCTCGTCGGTCATCGCGGCCCCGCGAGGGGATCTGACGGTCCCTCGAATCGGACAGGAAGCCTCAGCGCGCCGTTCACGGCGGCCCAGGCGCACACCGGCGGTCCCGGCGGCCCGCTCTCCCGGCGGACACCGCCGTCATCCCCAGGTATGACGCACCGCCCGCCCGTCCCCCGGAAGTCTGCCCCCGGAACCAGGACAGCGGCTGACTACACGGCGCCCTCGCGTCGGGACGATGGAGACATCCCACGAAGCGACCGGCTTCCGGCACGCCGCGCCGCACGACCAGGCGCGCCTCCGGCCGTCCCTCCGGCGCCCCGACCGTCACCGCCCGCAAGGAGCTCCCACTCGTGACCACCACTCCCCTCGCCGACCGGGCCACCGTCGTGGCCGCCCGCGCCACGGAACTGTCGAAGGTCTACGGACAGGGCGAGACCCGGGTGGTCGCGCTGGACCAGGTCTCCATCGACTTCCGGCAGGCCCAGTTCACCGCGATCATGGGCCCCTCGGGCTCCGGCAAGTCCACGTTGATGCACTGCGTGGCGGGCCTGGACACCTTCTCCTCCGGCTCCGTCCGCATCGGCGACACCGAGCTGGGCTCGCTGAAGGACAAGCAGCTCACCAAGTTGCGCCGGGACAAGATCGGCTTCATCTTCCAGGCGTTCAACCTGCTGCCGACGCTGACGGCGCTGGAGAACATCACCCTCCCGATGGACATCGCGGGCCGCCGGCCGGACAAGCAGTGGCTGGACACCGTGATCGGCATGGTGGGCCTCGCCGACCGGCTGAGCCACCGCCCCGCCCAGCTCTCCGGCGGACAGCAGCAGCGCGTGGCCGTGGCCCGAGCGCTCGCCTCCCGCCCGGACATCATCTTCGGCGACGAGCCGACCGGGAACCTCGACTCGCGTTCGGGCGCCGAGGTGCTGGGCTTCCTGCGCAACTCCGTACGGGAGTTGGGGCAGACCGTGGTGATGGTGACCCACGACCCGGTGGCCGCGGCCTACGCGGACCGGGTCGTCTTCCTCGCCGACGGACGTCTCGTGGACGAGATCCACGAGCCGACGGCGGACTCCGTCCTGGACCGCATGAAGCAGTTCGACAGCAAGGGCCGTACGAGCTAGGGCAGTTCGGCGAGTCCGTCCGTCCGGCGGACGCGCGCTCGTCCACCCTTCACCCTCACCACCCCTCCGACCCCTGACAGGGACCCCACTCATGTTCCGTACCGCCCTGCGCAACGTGCTCTCGCACAAGGCCAGGCTTCTCATGACCGTGCTCGCGGTGATGCTCGGCGTCGCCTTCGTGTCGGGCACGCTGGTCTTCACGAACACCATCTCGGACGCGTTGCAGAGGAGTTCGGCCAAGGGCTTCGACCATGTGGACGTCGCGGTCCAGTCGGGGTACCGGCCGGACGAGGGCGACACCGTCGCCGAGCAGCCGAAGCTGACGCCGGGGCTGCTGAAGAAGATCGAGGGGGTCCCCGGCGCCGAGTCGGCGATCGGTGTGGTGAGCGGGTTCGCCGCCCTCGCCGACAAGGACGGCAAGCTGATCGGCGGCGGCTTCCAGTCGCAGGGCGGGAACTTCTGGGGGACGGACGATCCCCGCTATCCGATCGAGGACGGCGCCGCGCCCCGGGGCGCGGACGAGGTCGCCATCGACGCCCGGACCGCGAAGCGGGCCGGGTACGAGGTGGGCGACACCATCCGGATGTCCGTCGACGGCCCGGTCCTCACCCCCACCGTCAGCGGGATCTTCACGACGGACGACGGCAACGTCGCGGCCGGCGGCAGCCTCGCCCTGTTCGACACGGCGACCGCGCAGAAGCTGTTCCACGACGAGGGCGAGTACGACGAGATCACCGTGACCGCGGCGGCCGGCACCAGCCAGAACCAGCTGCGGCAGGCCATCGACAAGGTCCTCCCCGAGGACACCGCGTCCACCATCACCGGACGGCAGCTCGCCGACCAGCAGGCCACGCAGATCGCCGCCCAGATGAGCGGCATGAAGAACGCGCTGCTGGTCTTCGCCGGGATCGCCCTGTTCGTGGGCACGTTCATCATCGCCAACACCTTCACGATGCTCGTCGCCCAGCGCACCAAGGAACTGGCGCTGCTGCGCGCCGTCGGCGCCTCCCGCCGCCAGGTGACGCGGTCCGTGCTGATCGAGGCGTTCGTGGTGGGCCTGGTCGCCGCGGTCACCGGCCTCGCCGCCGGTGTCGGCATCGGCGCCGGGATGCGGGCCCTGATCAGCACCCTCGGCGAGACCGTCCCGGACGGCCCGCTGGTGGTCTCCCCCGGCACGGTCGCCACCGCCCTGCTGGTCGGCGTGCTGATCACCATGGTGGCCGCCTGGCTGCCGGGCCGCCGCGCCGCGAAGATCCCGCCGGTCGCCGCGATGAGCAGCGTCCACGCGAAGGCCACGGCCAAGTCCCTCGTCGTACGGAACACCCTCGGCGCGCTGCTGGCGGGCGCGGGCGTGGCCACCGTCCTGTACGCCACCACGATGGAGGGCTCGGACGGCCAGGCCCCGATGGGGATCGGCGCGGTCCTGCTGATCATCGGTGTCTTCGTCCTGACCCCTCTCCTGTCCCGCCCGCTGATCGCGGCCGCGGCACCCCTCATGCGCGTCTTCGGGATCTCCGGCAAGCTCGCCCGGCAGAACTCCGTGCGCAATCCGCGCCGCACCGCCGCGACCGCCTCGGCGCTGATGATCGGCCTGACGCTGATCACCGGGATGACGGTGACGGCCGGAAGTCTGCAGCAGGCCATCGCCAGGATGGCCGCCGACGCGATCAAGGCGGACTACGTCGTCTCGATGACCAGCGGCAGCTACCTCTCCCCCGACGTGGAGAAGAAGCTGTCCGCCGCCGAGGGCGTCACCGCCGTGTCGCCGCTGCGCAACGCCGAGTCCCGTATCGGGGACGAGACCGAGTACCTGACGGGTGTCAACGGCGCGGCCATCGGCAAGGTCACCGATCTGCCCGTGGACGAGGGCACGTTCAAGGTCGGCGGCGCGGACGTGGTCGTGGACGCGGACACCGCCGCCCGGCGCGGCTGGAAGGCCGGCTCGGAGTTCACGGCCGGTTTCGAGGGCGGCGAGAAGCAGAAGCTGACGGTCTCCGGGGTCTACGAGAGCAACGAACTGATCCGGGGCATCCTGCTGGACAACGCCACGCTGACCGAGCGGCTGCCGGCCTCCGCCGACCCGGCCGACATGATGGTCATGGTCAAGACCTCGGCGGGCGCCTCCGACACCACCAAGGACCGGCTGGAGAAAGCCCTGGGCGACAACCCGGCGATCAAGGTCCAGAGCGGGCAGGACCTCTCCGACGACATCGCGCAGATGTTCACGCTGATGCTGAACATGCTCTACGGCCTGCTGGCCATGGCCGTGATCGTCGCCGTCCTCGGTGTCATCAACACCCTGGCCATGTCGGTCTTCGAGCGGTCGCAGGAGATCGGCATGCTCCGCGCGATCGGTCTCGACCGGCGGGGCATCAAGCGGATGGTCCGTCTGGAGTCGCTCGTCATCTCCCTCTTCGGCGGTGTCCTCGGCATCGGTCTCGGCGTCTTCTTCGGCTGGGCCGCCGGCGAACTCCTCGCCAGCCGGATGCCGACGTACGAACTGGTGCTGCCCTGGGCCCGGATGGCCGTCTTCCTCCTGCTCGCCGCCACGGTCGGCATCCTGGCCGCGCTGTGGCCGGCCCGCCGCGCGGCGAAGCTCAACATGCTGGCGGCGATCAAGTCGGAGTAGCCGCGCGGGAGCGGTGACTCAAGACGAGGGGCCCCGTTCCGGTGCGGAACGGGGCCCCTCGCGCGTGCCCGTACGGCCGCTCACGCCCCTGTACGGGGAGTCAGGCTCCCCAGGTCCGCGCCCTGAGCGGCAGCCCCGAGGCGCCCCCTTCCGGGGGCCGTACGGCCAGGACCTGGTTGACGCCGAGCCGGTTGCGTTCGAAGCCGAGGGCGCAGGCGGCCATGTAGAGGCGCCAGACGCGGGCGCGGCCGGGACCGACGAGGGCGACCGCCCGGACCCAGCCCGCTTCGAGACGGGCGACCCACGCGCGCAGGGTGAGGGCGTAGTGCTCGCGGAGGGACTCCACGTCCCGGACCTCGAACCCGGCGCGTTCGAGCTGGGTGACGGTGGTGCCGATCGGGGCGAGTTCGCCGTCCGGGAAGACGTAGGCGTCGATGAAGCCGTCGAGGGAGTAGGCGCTCTCGTCGTGCTGCGGACGGCGTGCGATCTGGTGGTTGAGCAGCCGTCCGCCGGGGGCGAGGAGCCGGTACAGGTCCCTGGCGTACTCCAGGTACCGGTCGGCGCCGACGTGTTCGGCCATGCCGATGGAGGAGATCGCGTCGTAGGGCCCGTCGAGCACGTCGCGGTAGTCCTGGACGCGGATCTCGACGCGGTCGGTCAGGCCCTCCTCGGCGACACGCTTACGGGCGTACGCGGCCTGTTCCTGGGAGAGGGTGACGCCGACGACCTGGACGCCGTACTCCCGGGCCGCGTGCACGGCCAGGGAACCCCAGCCGCAGCCCACGTCGAGGAGCCGCGTGCCCGGGACCAGGGCGAGTTTGCGGCAGACGAGGTCGAGCTTGTCGTGCTGGGCGGCTTCGAGGGTGGCGTCGGGGGCCGGCCAGTAGGCGCAGGAGTACACCATCGACGGGCCGAGGACGAGCTCGTAGAAGTCGTTGCCCACGTCGTAGTGGTGGCTGACGGCCCGTCTGTCGGTGCGCCTGGTGTGCCGGTGGCGGGAGCGGACCTCCTCGCGGGGCGGTGCGGGCGGGACCAGGACGGCGGGGCCGGCCAGCTTCAGCAGGCCCGTGACGGCCGCGCGGACCTCCGGGTCGCGCAGGGCCCGGCCGAGGCTCCGGGCGTCCTCGTCCCGCTCCCACACATGGGCGGCCACCAGGTCCAGTACGGCGTAGAGGTCCCCTTCGACGCCGAGGTCACCGGCGACCCAGGCGCGGGCCAGGCCCAGTTCGCCCGGCTTCCACAGCAGCCGGCGCAGGGCCCTGCGGTTGCGCACCACCAGGGCGGGGGCCTCCGGTGGGCCTGCCGTCGAGCCGTCCCAGGCCCGCAGCCGGACCGGGAGCGGCTCTCCCGACAGCTGCTCGAACAGGTTCTTCAGCCGCGACGCGGCGTCCTGCATGGCGCACACCTCCGTGACAGGAGATCCCGGAATGTCCAACGCCACGGTAATCACCTGCGGGGCTGTGCCGTATTCCCGCGGGGAGGTGTGTTCTTCGGGTGCGGGTGAGTGAGGGCTTCTCGCGCACCCGCGCCCGCACCCCCAAGCTCCCCCCACGCACCCCGAAGGGCCCCCCGCACCACGGATGGCGGGAGGCCCTTCGGATGACACCAGAGGTCAGGACGCCTTGGCCTTCTCCGCGGTCTTGCTCGCGGCGGCGACCGGCGCGGGCGCCGGCTTGGCGGCCTCGTAGAACTCCTCGCGAGGAGTCTCGATGGCGCCCAGGGAGACCACCTCACGCTTGAGGAACATCGCGAGGGTCCAGTCCGCGAAGACACGGATCTTCCGGTTCCACGTCGGCATCGCGAGGCCGTGGTAGCCGCGGTGCATGTACCACGCCAGACGGCCCTTGAGCTTGATCTTCATCTTGCCCATGACGATCATCGCGACACCCTTGTGGAGGCCGAGGCCCGCCACCGCACCCTTGTTGGAGTGCGCGTACTCCTTCTGCGGGAAGCCCCGCATGCCGGAGACCACGTTGTCGCCGAGGACCTTGGCCTGCCGCAGCGCGTGCTGCGCGTTCGGCGGGCACCAGGCGTTCTCGACGCCGGCCTTGCGGGCGGCGACGTCCGGGACCTGGGCGTTGTCGCCCGCGGCCCAGATGTAGTCGGTGCCGGTGACCTGGAGGGTCGGCGAGGCGTCCACGTGGCCGCGGGGGCCGAGGGGGAGGCCGTAGCGCGAGAGGACCGGGTTCGGCTTGACGCCGGCGGTCCAGACGATCGTGTTGGAGTCGACCTCCAGGCCGTTCTTCAGCACGACGTGGCCGTCGACGCAGGAGTCCATGGAGGTGTTGAGGTAGACCTCGACCCCACGGCCCTCCAGGTGCTCCTTGCCGTAGCTGCCGAGCTTCGGGCCGACCTCGGGGAGGATCTTGTCGGCGGCGTCGACGAGCACGAAGCGCATGTCCTCACGGGACACGTTCTTGTAGTACTTCGCGGCGTCGCGGGCCATGTCCTCGACCTCGCCGATGGTCTCCGCGCCGGCGAAGCCACCGCCCACGAAGACGAAGGTCAGCGCCTTGCGGCGGACGTCCTCGTCGGTCGTGGAGTCGGCCTTGTCGAGCTGCTCCAGCACGTGGTTGCGCAGGCCGATGGCCTCCTCGATGCCCTTCATGCCGATGCCCTGCTCGGCGAGGCCGGGGATCGGGAAGGTGCGGGAGACCGCGCCGAGCGCGATCACCAGGTAGTCGAAGGGCAGCTCGTACGCCTCGCCGACCAGCGGGGCGATCGAGGCGACCTTGCGGTCCTGGTCGATGGTGGTGACCCGACCGGTGAGGACCTCCGCCTTCGGCAGCACGCGTCGCAGCGGGACGACGACGTGCCGGGGGGAGATGCTGCCGGCGGCGGCTTCGGGGAGGAAGGGCTGGTAGGTCATGTACGACCGGGGGTCGACGACCGTGACGGTCGCCTCGCCGTAGCGCATCTTCTTGAGGATGCGCCGAGCTGCGTACAGGCCTACGTACCCACCGCCTACTACGAGGATCCTGGGACGCTCCGTGGTGCTCATGCCATCGAGTATGTACCCGCCATCCGGGGGTCGCTCGTGCGCCCCTTCACAAGCTTCCTCGCCCCCTCTGCTACACTGCGCGACCCCGTTGGCCGGACCCGCGGCCCACCAGGGAACCGGCTGGTGGGTTTGACCGATGTCAAGGCCGCGTGAACTGCCGTTCCGGTCTCCCGAGGGCCCTGGACCACCCTTCGCTTTCACACGGACGAGACCCCCGCGAAAACCCCTCGGGTACGCCCTGTTGACCCCTCGGAGCCCCCCAACGCTCTGCGGGAGCTCAAAACATCGCTCAACAGGGCCGATTCTCTTGTGAAGAACTTCACGAAGTTTCCCGGCGGACGGTTGCCGAGGGGCGCCGGAGCACCCCTCGGGCGCGCTCATACGTTATCCGAACAGCTCAAGCGAGGCTACTGGCGAGTAGTAAAACAGGTGCGCGGCCCGCCCGAGAGTCAGGCGACGGACCAGGCGATTCCGTCCAGAATGTCGTGTTCGCTGACCACGACCTCCGCCGCGCCGGTCCGCTCCATGATCGAGAGCAGGACCAGGGCGCCCGCGGCGATCACGTCCACGCGCCCCGG
Organism: Streptomyces sp. NPDC057438; assembly: GCF_042802995.1. Taxonomy (NCBI): domain Bacteria; kingdom Bacillati; phylum Actinomycetota; class Actinomycetes; order Kitasatosporales; family Streptomycetaceae; genus Streptomyces; species Streptomyces sp. NPDC057438. The sequence continues at coordinate 21,401 of NZ_JBHVDD010000021.1, read as the reverse complement.
ATGCATCGACGGCACCGCCTGCCGCTCGGCGTGCGTCGACCGCAGCAGCCACTCGGTGATCTCGCGGACGCGGTCGTGGGAGACCCGGGAGTGGTGAATGGCCGCCGAGTCGTACGCGGGCAGGTCCTGGGCGATCGCGGAGATGGTCGTCACCGAGCCGGCTAGCCCGACGAGAGTCCGCGCCTCCCGCAGCGGGACGTCCCGCTCGGCGAGGTCGAGGGCCGCTTCGATGTCGGCGCGGATCGCGGCGATCTGCTCCGGCCCGGGAGGATCGACGACGGCCCCGTCCCGGACGAGGTGCCGCTCGGTCAGCCGTACGCAGCCGATGTCCACGGAACGGGCTCCGCGCACGTGGTCGTCCCCGACGACGAACTCGGTGGAGCCGCCCCCGATGTCCACGACCAGGTAGGGCCGGGCCAGATCGGTGCGCCCCGTCAGCTCCTTGGTGGCGCCGGTGAACGAGAACTCGGCCTCCTGGTCGCCGGAGATCACCTCGGGCTCGACGCCGAGGATGTCGAACACCCCACGCACGAACTCGTCCCGGTTCTCGGCGTCCCGGGAGGCGGAGGTGGCCACGAAGCGGACCCGTTCGGCACCCAGCTCCTTGATGAGGGCCGCGTACTCCCGGCAGGCCGCGAAGGTCCGCTCCAGCGCCTCGGGCGCCAGCCGACCCGTACGGTCCACGCCCTGGCCGAGCCGGACGATGGTCATCCGCCGGTCCAGCTCGACGAGCTCACCGGTGGCCGGGTCGCAATCGGCGACGAGCAGCCTGATGGAGTTCGTACCGCAGTCGACGGCGGCGACCCGGGTCACTGGCCGTCCTCCTTCGTCGGCTCCGGCGCGGGCACCACGCACGGGCCCTTCGCCCACCACTCCGGCAGCATCGCGATCGCCTCGTCGCCCAGCGGGTTGACGCCCGGACCGGCCGCCAGCGAGTGTCCGACGAGGACGTGCAGGCACTTCACCCGGTCCGGCATGCCGCCGGCGCTCGGGAAGCCCTCCAGGACCTCGATCTCGTCGCGGCGGGCGATGTAGTCCTCGTGCGCGGCCCGGTAGGCGGCGGCCAGTTCGGGATCCGTCGCCAGCCGCTGCGTCATCTCCTTCATCACGCCGTTGGCCTCCAGCGTGCCGATCGCCGAGGCCGCGCGCGGGCACGTCAGGTAGTACGTCGTGGGGAAGGGCGTGCCGTCCGGCAGGCGCGGAGCCGTCTCGACGACGTCCGGCTGCCCGCACGGACAGCGGTGCGCGATCGCGCGGAGGCCGCGCGGGGGGCGCCCGAGCTGCTGCTGGAACGCCTCGACGTCGGCGTCGGTCGGCTCGGTGCGCTCAGTGGTCGGCGGAGGGGTCTGCATAACCTGCTACTCAAGTCCTCGGTGTGGCTCATCGGTCGACGGTCACGGAGGTGACCGTCCGGCTGTCGGCGGCGTCGGCGGCGTCGGCCTTGTCGACCCCGTCCCAGACATTGGTGTACCAGGGGCGGTCGGCCGCCCCCTGGGTCGTACGGGACTGCTTCGCCGCGTCCGGGTCGATCATGGTGTAGCCGGTCTCGCCCGGCATCACGTAGTGCAGCCGCTCCCGGATGCGCTGCTCGGCGTACGCGTCGTCCTGCCAGCGCGCCTTGAGGTCGCGCAGCTCCTCGACCCGCTCGCGCGCCTCCTGGCGCTGCCGCTGCATGTCGGCGATCTCGGCGCGCTGGGAGACGTACTGCCTTATGGGGTAGGCGAGCGCCACGATCATCGAGCAGAGGACGAGGGCGAGCAGCGCGGCCCGGCCGGTCAGCCGGGAGCGGCGGACCTGGCGCTTGGCCTGCGAGCGGTAGACCCGGGCGGCCGTCTGCTCACCGAGCACCTTCAGCCGGGTCGCGGTGGAGAAACGGTCCCGGTCCCGGTCCTTCACGGCCATGTCCCGCGTCCCCTTCCGCTGCTGCCTTCTTCCCGCGCACGCGCGTACGTCCCCGCACACGGTACGGGACCGGTACGGGGACGTACGTACGACTGGCTCGGGCCGGGCCCTTAACGGCTCAGCCCTCGCGGTGGCTCAGCCCTTGAAACGCGGGAAGGCGGAGCGGCCGGCGTAGACCGCGGCGTCGTCGAGGATCTCCTCGATGCGCAGCAGCTGGTTGTACTTGGCGACGCGGTCCGAGCGGGCCGGGGCGCCGGTCTTGATCTGCCCGCAGTTCACGGCGACGGCGAGGTCGGCGATGGTGACGTCCTCGGTCTCGCCGGAGCGGTGGGACATCATGCACTTGAAGCCGTTGCGCTGGGCCATCTCGACGGCGTCCAGGGTCTCGGTCAGCGAACCGATCTGGTTGACCTTGACGAGCAGGGCGTTGGCCGAGCCCTCCTCGATGCCGCGGGCGAGGCGCTCGGGGTTGGTGACGAAGAGGTCGTCGCCGACGATCTGGACCTTGTCGCCCAGCTTCTCGGTGATGGTGTTCCAGCCGGCCCAGTCGTCCTCGAACAGCGGGTCCTCGATGGAGACGAGCGGGTACGACGCGACGAGGTCGGCGTAGTACTCCGTCATCTCGGCGGCGGAGCGCTCCTTGCCCTCGAAGGTGTAGACGCCGTCCTTGTAGAACTCGGAGGCGGCGACGTCCAGCGCGAGGGCGATCTGCTCGCCGGGGGTGTAACCGGCCTCCTTGATGGCCTCGAGGATGAGGTCGAGGGCGGCGCGGTTGGACTCCAGGTTCGGGGCGAAGCCGCCCTCGTCGCCGAGGCCGGTGGACAGGCCCTTGGTCTTCAGCACCTTCTTGAGGGTGTGGTAGACCTCGGCCCCCCAGCGCAGGGCCTCGGAGAAGGACTCCGCGCCGATGGGGGCGATCATGAACTCCTGGATGTCCACGTTGGAGTCGGCGTGCGAGCCGCCGTTCAGGATGTTCATCATCGGAACGGGCAGCAGGTGCGCGTTCGGGCCGCCCAGGTAACGGAACAGCGGGAGGTCGCTGGCCTCGGAGGCGGCGTGGGCGACGGCGAGGGAGACGCCGAGGATGGCGTTGGCGCCGAGGGAGCCCTTGTTGTCGGTGGCGTCCAGGTCGAACATCGCCTGGTCGATCAGGCGCTGCTCGGTGGCGTCGTAGCCGACGAGCTCCGGGCCGATCTGCTCGATCACGGCGAGGACGGCCTTCTCAACGCCCTTGCCGAGGTAGCGGTTGGGGTCGCCGTCCCGCAGCTCGATGGCTTCGAAGGCACCGGTGGATGCGCCGGACGGAACGGCGGCACGACCCGTGCTGCCGTCGTCGAGGCCGACCTCGACCTCGACGGTGGGGTTGCCTCGTGAGTCGAGGATTTCCCGGGCTACGACGACGTCGATGGACGGCACGAGCATCTCCTTCATGGGATGTGACGCTGGTTGTGCGGGGCCGCTTGGGCCTTGCGACTAGAGCCTAACCGCCCCCGGGCCGTCGGCAGCCGACCGACCGTCCCGTGGACAGACAGACCGTACCCATTGTTCCCGCCCGGAACAAAGAGGGGGTGAACAAGAGAAGGCGCCGACGGTGCAAAAAAGCCCCGCCCCGGTGCGTACGGGGGAATGCGCACCGGGGCGGGGAGCCCGTGGGGTCGGGGGGACGGCCCTCACGAGGTCTTCACTATGGAGGACACGGATGTGAGTGGGCTGTGGTTCAGCCGGGGAGCGGCCCGATTTCCGGCCCGGCTGAACCTGCCCCGCCTGCCCGGCCGTGGGGGCGGCCGTGGGGTCGGCAGGCGCGTGCGGCCGTCGTGGTCGCGGCGGGTCAGCTCAGGTGGAGCTGCTGGCCCGGGTAGATGAAGTCGGCGTCGTCGATGATGTCCTTGTTCAGCTCGAAGAGTTTCTCCCAGCCACCCTTGACGTTCTTCTTCGCGGCGATGCCGCTGAGGGTGTCCCCCTTGACGACCTTGTACTCGCCGTCGCCCTTCTTGACCTTCTTGCCGGTCGGGGTCTTGACGGTGGCACGCTCGGAGGAGCGGGAGGAGCGGGTGTCCCCGGTGCTCTTCTCGGTGCTCTTCTGGGTGCTCTCCTGCGTGCCCTGCGAGGAGGAGCCGGAGGAGTCGGCGTTGCCGCTGGAGGGGGCGGAGCCGTCGTACGAGGCGCCGGACAGGCCGGTGCCGCAGACCGGCCAGGCACCCTTGCCCTGGCCGGCGAGGACCTTCTCGGCGATCGCGATCTGCTGGGCCTTGCTCGCCTTGTCGGCGGTGGAGGCGTACTGCGTACCGCCGTAGCCGGCCCAGGTGGAGGCGGAGAACTGCAGGCCGCCGTAGTAGCCGTTGCCGGTGTTGATGGACCAGTTGCCGCCGGACTCGCACTGGGCGACGGCGTCCCACTCGGAGGCGGTGGCGGCGGAGGCGCTGCCGGCCGCCATCAGCGGGGCGGCGACGGCGGCGGCGCCGGTGACACCGACGACGGCGATGGCGCGAGCAGACCGCTGCATGGCGGACGGGCGGCGGTGCTTGCCCTTGCTGGAAAACAGCATGGAGAGATCCCCTCACCGACGCCTGCGAGGTGAGCTGTCGGGTTCGGGCCGGTTGAGTTGCCCGGCCGCGCACGCTCGCCTCTCGGCTCACGTCGCGCGGCTTCACCCCCAGCCGGTTCCGGTCGTGCGCCCCCGAAGGGCCGCAACCGCCGGACCCGGCACTTACCTTGGGTCCCCCGCTCCTGCCTACGGCGCTTGACGCGACGACTGTTCCTCACGGCCGATGGCAGGATTCGGCGTGCCGACCGGGAGGGCCCGCTGTGGCGAGCGGTCACGACCGTAAACAGGTGATTGCCCGAATTTCAAAGACGATCAGGGGGTCTGTGATTCATCTCCCACGGAGATCAAAACGGGCATTCAGGGTCGAACCATGACCCGAACTGCCGCTACTTTTTGCCCGTTTCGGCACCGACTTCGAGGGTCTGACCGGGAAGGATGAGGTCCGGGTCGGTTCCGACCGTGCTCTCGTTCTCGGAGTACAGCGTCCGCCACCCGCCGTCCAGGCCGAGCGAGTTCACGATGCCGGTCAGGCTGTCGCCCACACGGACGGTGTAGCCGCCCTCCACCGCCTCGCGCGAGGCGCCGCCGTCCCGCGAGGCGTGCCGGCCGGAGGAGGTGCCGTCGGCGCGCGAGCCGTCGCCCGCCTCCGCGCCGGAGGCGGTGTCCGTGCCGGAGCCCTCGTCGGCGCTGGCGCCGCGATGACGGCCGGTACCGCTGCCGCCGTCGTCGGCGGCCGAAGAACCGTCTCCCTGGCGCGCGGCGTCCGACGTCCCACTGTCGGAGTCCTTGGAGTCGCCGTCGCCGGAGTCGCCTTCGCCGGAACCGGTCGAGTCCGCGGAGTCGGAGTCCTCGGTCGCCTTCGCGGAACCGTCGCGGGCGTCCGCCGACGAGTCCGACGTTGCGCCCGACTTCCCGGACCCGTCGGCGGCGTCGGAGCCGGCGTCGTCGGTCGACCTGGCCGAGTCGGTGGAGCCGGCCGAGTCCGGCGAGGCGGAGGAATCCGGCGAACCGGATGCGCCGGACTCGCTGCCGGAGTTCGACGAGTCGTCCGCGACACCCGTGTCCACATCGGCGGAACCGGCGTCGCCGCCGAGGTTGTGGAGCAGTCCGCAGGTGGCCCAGACGCCGACGCCCTGGTCGGCGAGGATCCTCTCGGCGACGGCTATCTGCTGCGACCGGCTGGCCCGGTCCGCGGTGGTCGCGTAGTCGAGACCGCCGTACTCCTCCCAGTTGGCCTGGGTCAGCTGCAGACCGCCGTAGCGTCCGTTCCCGGTGTCCGCGCTCCAGAAGCCACCGCTCTCGCACTCCGCCACCTGGTCCCAGGTGGTCCCGCTCGCCGCGCTCGCGCCGGTGGCGCCGAGGAGGGGGATGGCGATGGCCGACCCGGTGACTCCCGCCGCGACGAGGAGAGCCGGAGCCTGACGGGGGCGACGGTGACGACCGTTCCCGGAGAGCATGCGGTTGCCTTTCACACGACAGCGGTGGCCTGTGCGACGGGCGTGATGACCCCTTCGCACTGACGTGTGAACGTATCGGCAGTCGATCAGTTGTCACAAGTTAATGCAGCGCAGATCACGTGAAGATCACGGAGTTGAGAGAGCGTCAACTTCTGGCGCGGAATGGGGTAGTGCTACGGCCCGTCGGGGTATCACTACGGGCTGCTCATGGCGTGATCACCGGGCACTCATGGCCGCTTCCGCGGGGTGAATTCCACCGGAAGCGTCCGCAATCCACGCATGATGAGACCTCCTCGCCATCTCAGATCGGCCGAATCCACGGCGAGTCGCAGATCCGGAAGACGGGTCAGGAGCGTCGCCAGCGCGCTCTGGCCCTCGAGCCGGGCGAGCGGTGCGCCGAGGCAGTAGTGGATGCCGTGGCCGTAGCCGAGGTGCTGGTTGTCACGGCGTGAGAGATCCAGGGTGTCGGGGTCGTCGAAGCGGGCCGGGTCACGGTCGGCCGCCGCGAGGACGACGAGCACGGGGTCGCCGGGGGCGATGTCCTGCCCGCCGAGGGTGAGGGGCTCGGTCGCGAAGCGCCAGGTGGCGAGTTCGACGGGGCCGTCGTAGCGCAGGAGTTCCTCGACTCCCGTCTCCAGCAGTCCGGTCTCCCCGGCGGCGAGGGAGGTCTGGAGGCGGGCGCGCTGCCCGGGGTGGGTGAGGAGGGCGTACGTGCCGTTCCCGATGAGGTTGACGGTGGTCTCGAACCCGGCGAACAGCAGGATGAACGCCATCGCCGCCGCCTCGTTCTCGGTGAGGTGCTCCCCGTGGTCGGAGGCGCGGATGAGCGCGGAGATGAGGTCCTCGCCCGGGGCGGGGTGCTCGGTGAGCGCCTCCCGCTTGCGGTGGATGAGTTCGGCGAGGTAGCCGCGCATCTTCTTCACCGACCGCGCGACGCCGCCCCGCGGTCCGCCGCCGTGCCGGATCATCATGCCCGCCCAGTCCCGGAAGTCGTCCTGGTCCTCCCGGGGGACGCCGAGCAGGTCGCAGATGGCGTAGATGGGCAGGGGGAAGGCGAACTCGTGGATGAGGTCGGCCTCCCCCCGGTCCGCGAACCCGTCGATGAGCCGGTCGGTCAGTTCCTGGACGCGGGGGGCGAACGCGGCGACCCGGCGGGGCGTGAACGCCTTCGAGACGAGGCGGCGGAGCCTGGTGTGGTCCGGCGGATCGATGTTCAGCAGATGCGTCATCAACTCCGCCTTGCGCTCGCCGGGGATACCCGTCTTCCCCTTGGCGTGCGCGGGCTCGGCGTGGTGCGCCGGGTTCTTCGACAGACGCGCGTCGGCGAGGGCCTGCTTCGCGTCGCCGTAGCGGGTGACCAGCCAGGCCTCCACCCCACTGGGCAGGCGCGTCCGGTGGACGGGGGCGTGTTCCCGGAGCCAGGCGTACGCCGGGTAGGGGTCGGTGGCGAACTCCCAGGTGAAGAGAGCGGGCGCGCCGGTTTCCGTGGGCATGGCGGAGCTGGATGCGGGCTGGTTGGTCACCCGCCGACGGTATCCGGCCCTGCCATGGCCTCCCGCCCCGTCCCCGGTACTCGCCGGGCTGCGGCTTCACACGGCCGCCGACGGGGACGCGGCCCGGTACCGGGCGGCCGTCGGCGGGCTCGGGGCTCCTGCCGTCGTTCTTCCGCGTGGCGCCGGGTCAGATCAGGTCGGTCTCCTCGTCGGTCTCGGCGTCGGTCCGGTCGGTCCCGCCGCCGTCCGTCCCCTCCTGGGACCTCTCCCCGTCGGTCCTCTCTCCCGCTCCCGCAGGTACGCCCTCCGCGATCCGGATCGCGTCCCGGTACGCGCGGGACGCGGCCCGGAGGGCCGCCTCGGGGTCGATGCCCCGGGACTCGGCGTCGGCGGCGAGGGTGAGGAGTGCGTGGCCGAGGTCGTCACCGGGGGGTATCGGGACGTCGAGGCCGGCGGCGCGGACGCGGGAGGAGAGCTTGGCGGCGAGGGCGAGGCCGGGCTGGCCGAGGGGTACGCCGTCGGTGACCGACTCGCGCCGCTTCTCGACGGCCTTGGTACGCAGCCAGTGCGCCTTGACCTCCTCCGGGGTCGTGGCCGTCGCGTCGCCGAAGACGTGGGGGTGGCGGTGGATGAGCTTGGTGACGATGCCGGCGGCGACGTCGTCGACGGAGAAGGGGACGTCGGGGTCGTCCTCGGCGATGCGGGCGTGGAAGACCACCTGGAGCAGGACGTCGCCCAGTTCCTCGCGGAGTTCGTCGCGGTCGCCCTCCTCGATGGCCTCGACGAGTTCGTACGCTTCCTCGATGCCGTACTTGGCGAGGCCCTGGTGCGTCTGCCGCGAGGACCAGGGGCACTCCGCCCGGATCCGGTCCATGACCTGGACGAGGTCGAGGAGACGGGCGCCGGGGAGGTCGTAGGAGGCGGGGAGCAGCTCCAGGGACGGCATCCGGGCGCGGCCCGAGCCGGCGAGGCGGGCCAGACCGTCGGTGAGGCGGGGTTCGCCCTCGGCGTCGGCCACCACGACCACCGTGCGGCCGCCGGCGCAGTCGTCCACCAGTTCCTCGGCCGTCGGGGCCGTCTCCTCGACCGTGATGCCGGCCTCGCGGAGATAGGGGAGCTGGGGATGCGCCCCGTCCGCGCAGAGAACGCGGTCCGCCCCGTGCAGGGCCTGCCAGGCCGGCCAGGAGAGCAGGCCGGGCGCGACACGGTGGCTGGTGGTGAGCAGGACGACCCGGCCGGGGCCAGGGGTGGAGGCCGTGCTCTCTGAGGCCGCGGCCTCGGGGGCCGTGGTGGCGGAGGTGCCGTCGGGGCGGTGTGCGTTCACCCCACGAACGTAACCCACGTCACGGACGACCCCTGAGTTGTCCACAGGCGGGCACCCGGGGCCCCGGCGGCTCCGCCGCCACGGGCGGAGCAGGCACAGTCACGGCCGGGGCTCACCCCCGCGCGGGCCCCGGCGGTCCTGCCCGGGGCTCACCCCTGCGCCGGCTCCGGCGTCGCCGCCCGGGTGACCTCCTTCAGCCACGGTGTCTTCGCGTCCACCAGGCCGACCCTGCCGGACGACGGGTCGACGCCCCAGCTGCCGTAGCGGGGGTTGAGGTCCACGTCGAGTTCCTTCGACGCCTTGGAGAGGGCCTTCCAGAAGACGGCGCCGCCCTCCGGGGTGTTGAGGTCGGCGCCGAGGGCGGCGGCGAGCTTCTGGACCTCGACATCGCTGCGGAGGCTCTCCTCCAGCTGCTCCGGGGCGACGCTGTAGCGCTGCAGGTAGGCCGTCTCCAGGGCTTCGGCCCCGCCGGCCTGCGCCTCCAGGTCGGCCCGGTACTTCTGGACCTCCTTGCGGGTGACGGTCACCCCGGCGTCCTTCAGAGCCTGGTCGAGGACCTTCTCCAGGACCATGCCGTTCAGGGTGTTGCGGGTGAGGGCGCTGCTCTGGGCGACGGCCTGCTGGTACTGGCTGTCGTCCGTGCTGACGGCGCGCTGGGCGGTGCGCACCGCGTTCACCCGGTTCTCCAGCTGCGCGACCGTGATCCGGTCCTGGCCGACGACGGCCGCCGCGCCGGGATGCGCGTCGCTCCCGCAGGCGGTCAGGAGCGGGGCCGCGGCGGCGATCGCTGCGGAGAGGAGGAGCGCGGAACGACGGCGGCGGTGCAAGTGAGCCTCCCGAGGAGATTGTGCGGCGGTGCACAAGGTCTTGCGGTGATCGATGGTAGGCAGTGGCCCTGCTCTCGGCCAGCCATTCGACCAACGATTCACGCCGACTTCGGGCACCGTCGCTCCGGGAGCCCGCCACCACCGGCCCATCCCGGCCGTCGCGGCGTCAGCCGCGTACCTGCCCGAGCCACTGCAGCGTGCGCCGGACCTCGCCCGCGAGGGGATGGCCGGGGCCGCGCAGCCGTTCCACGTCGAGCAGCAGGCGGCCCAGGGTCTCGTGGGCGGCGCCCCGGTCGCCGAGGGCGAGCAGCAGGTGGCCGATGCGGCGACGCACGTCGAGGGCGAGTTCGGGGTCGCCGCCGACGTACTGGTTCTCGTAGTACGGCAGCAGGGAGCGGTACTCGGCGAGGGCCGCGGCCGGTTCGCCGAGCTGTTCGAGGCACTGGGCGGAGTCGTAGCGCCAGCGCAGCGCCTGGGGGTCGGCCTGGCCCGCCTCGGTGGCCCGCTCGTCGGCGAGGCGGCGCAGCTCCGGCAGGGCGCGGCGGTACTGCCCGTCGTCCATGAGGGTGGCCGCGTACTGCTTGCGCAGGGTGCGGACGACGGGTGAGTGCTCGCCGTGCTGGGCGGCGGCGGCCGGGAGGATCGCGCCGAGGATGTCGACGGCCTGGGTGATGCGGCCCTCGCCGAGCAGCCGCTTGACCTCGTCGACGGCACCCGCCACATCGGGCTTGTCGACGGCGGGCACGGGGTCGGGCACGGCGGACGGCTGCGGCGCGGGAATGCGGGCGCGGTCCGGCCAGGGGGCGTGCGGGCGCAGGAAGGGGCGCGTGGGGTCGAGCGGGGAACCGGTGGGCATTCCGCGCGCGGGGAGCAGGGGGAGGAGCTGTTCGTACGTCTCCTGCGCGGAGGACGGGCGGTGCTGCGGGTCCTTGGAGAGCAGCCGCAGGACGAGGGCCTCCAGCTTCTCGGGGACCTCGGGACGCAGCCGGCGCACGGGGACCGGCGGCTCGTAGAGGTGGCGGTGCAGCACGCCGAGGGCCGTGGTGCCGGTGAAGGGGACGTTCCCGCTGAGCAGTTCGTGGATCAGCACACCGAGGGCGTACAGGTCGGTGTAGGGGCCGACCGCGCCGCCCATGGCCTGTTCGGGGGCCATGTAGGCGGGGCTGCCGATGGGTGAGCCGGTGTGGGTCAGGCGGGTGGTGTCGGTGTCCATGACGGAGGCGACACCGAGGTCGAGCACGGTGACCGTGCCGTCCTGCTTGACCATGACGTTACGCGGCTTGAGGTCGCGGTGGATGATCGGCACCGCGTGCACGGCGGAGAGCACGGCGCACAGCTGCGCGGCGACCGAGACGGCCCACTGCCAGGGGTACGGGTCGTGCTCGGCGAGGTGGTCGGCGAGGTCGGCCCCGTCGACGTACTGCATGACGAGGAACAGCTCCTCGCCCTCGCTGCCCGCGTCGTGCACGGTCACCAGGCCGGGGTGGTCGACCTGGGCCGTGACGCGGCACTCGCGCACGAAGCGGCGGCGCAGCTCGTCGGCCTCCTGGCCCGCGACCTTGTCCGGGCGCAGCAGCTTCACCGCCACGCGCCGGTCGAGGCGCTGGTCGTAGGCCGTCCACACCTGGCCCATGCCGCCCTGGCCGATGAGCGTGGACAGTTCGTAGCGGCCGGTGATCAGGCGTCCGGTGCCCTTGCCCTGGGTCACCGGTCTCCTTCGTGATTGCGGAGATAGTCACTGAGCTCGTCCAGCTCGGCGCGCACCTGGTCGATGCGGGCGGGCCCGGGGCGCTGCGGCTCCGGCGCGGGCTGCGGCTGCGGCTGGTGCTGGGGCTGCGGCTGGTGCTGGACGGGCGGCTGCGGGACCGGCGGCGCGGGGGTGTAGGGCTGGGGGACCTGGACGGGCGGGTAGCTGTACCCGCTCTGACCGGTGTTGTAGCCGGTCTGCTGGGAGTACCCGGTGGTCTGGGCGTACGGCGACGGGTGGCCCGCCCGGGCCCGGCTGAAGTGGCGTATGTCCGCGTAGAGGTAGTACGCGACGATGGCCACGAGTCCGCCGAGGAGGAGTCCCATGCCGACGTCGCCGCGCCAGGTGGTGAACTCCTCCTCGCCCGGGTCGGTGCCGATGATGTACAGCGTCACGACGATGTGGACGAGCGACAGGGCGAACAGCCACCAGTCGCGGGGCCTGCGGGTCACCGAGGCGAGCCGCACCAGGCAGGCCCAGGCCAGCAGGCCACAGCTCATGACCGCGACCACCACGAAGATCACACGGAGTGCGACCTGGCCCCCCTGGTCGGGGCCGGGGGGCGGTGTCGGCGCATAGCCGTGGCCTTGCATGGCTGCTCCTGAGGGCCTGGTGAGAGTGAACGCGCAGTGTCGTCCCGAGGGTATCGGTCGACCATGACATGAGGTCCAGGGATGTGGACAACCGTTGTAGTACCGCAGTGCTGGTCACGCCGCCGCGGGCGGAGCGGTTCCGTCCGGTAGGTGTGTTCGTGGCGGGAGTTGGCCGGACCGGGGCGGGCGCGCGGCGGTCCGCGGGTCCGCCGCGCGGGGTTCAGTCGGGGGCGACGGTGCCGTCCGTCAGTCCGTCGTACATGCCCCGCACCAGGCGTTCGCCCAGGCGGCCGGCCTGGCGCAGGGCGTCCTCGAAGGCGGCCAGGGCACGGAAGCGTTCGCCGTAGCGGCGCTGCTGGTCCAGGGGCAGCCGGGGCAGTTGGAGACGGCGTACGTCGAGGCGGGTCGCGGTGGAGGCGTAGCTGCTGGCCTGGCGGCTGTTGGCGGTGCCGCGCAGGAATCCGGCGACGAACCACGCGTCCAGCGCGGCCCGGTCGGGGCGCAGCAGGGTGAGGTTGCGGCCGAGGGCGGCGCCCGCGGTCTCCTCGTCGATCACCCGCGCGACCCCGCCGCCACCGAGGACGGGGACGACGATGTCGCCGGGCTCCACGAGCACGGGGTCCTCGCCCGTCCCGGGCAGGGTTCCGGAGGGTGCCGTGCCGGCCAGGACGTCGTGGTCGGTGAGCACGCGCGCGTGGGGGCCGGTTCCGCCCGTGCGGAGCACCAGGGCTCCGCCGCGCGCGAGTTCGCCGACCGTGGTGAGCGGCCAGCGCGCGGGCCCGGCCTCCCCGGCGAGCGCGGGCGTGAGGTCGGCGGTCAGGCGGAGCGTCTCGCCGAGGCGGTCGCGTACGGCGGTCAGCTGCTCGGCGCCGCCGCCCGCGGCCGGGGGCGGCAGATGCCGGGCGGGGGCCAGGTCCACGTCGTCGTCGAGGAGTTCGATGACCGGCAGCGAACGGCTGAGCCCCGGCTGTTCGGCCACCTCGCCGGCCCGGTCGAAGGTCCGCCAGGCATCGAGCACGGCGGTACGGACCGCTGCCCAGTCGGAGCCGCTGCGCCCCTCGTGGACGAGCCGCCCGGTGTCGACGAGCAGCAACTCGGGCGGCACGACGGCCCTGCGGGGCCTGCGCAGCACCCACAGGTGCAGCGGGATGTTGTACGGGGGTGCCGCGCCGACCGGCAGGGCGATCACGGCCCGCAGCGCCCCCCGGCGCAGCAGGTCGGCGCGGATACGGCGCCCCGAGCGGCGGCTCGCGACGGCGGGCGGCATCAGCAGCACGGCGGTGCCGCCGTCCTCCAGGCGGGCCAGCGCGTGCTGCACCCAGGCGAGTTCGGATTCCGTACGGGCCGGGAAGCCGTACTCCCAGCGGGGGTCGTAGGCCAGTTCGTCATGGCCCCAGTTGCGCTCGTTGAACGGCGGGTGGCACAGCACGGCCTCGGCCCTGAGGTGTTCGTAGGCGTCCGCGCGGAGGCTGTCCCCCGGGGCGGTGCGGACGGTGCCGCCGGTGCGCAGGGCGAGGCGCAGCGCGGTGAGGGCGGCCAGTTCGCGGGAGCTGTCCTGGCCGTACAGCTCCTGGCCGGGGCGGGCGGCGACGGCGTGCAGGAGCGCGCCGGTGCCGCAGGCGGGGTCGAGCACCGAGCGGGCGGGCCCGGCGAGTTCGGCCATCAGCTCGGCGAGGTCGGCCGGAGTGAGCGTGTACTGCCGCGGGTTGGCCTCGAGGTGCCGGGCGAGCAGGAACTCGAAGGTCTGGCGTGCCCCCAGGTCGGCCGCGAGTTCGGTGGCGCCGCGCAGCAGCGGGATCGAGGGCAGCAGCCCGGCGGACGTCGGCCGGGGTACGGCGGACTCGCGCGGCGCGCCGAAGCGCGGGGCGAGGACCTGCCACAACGCCTCGGGCAGGTTGCGGGCCAGCTGCCCGTCGTCGGGGCAGGCGCTCGACTCCAGCCAGGCCAGGGGCCGGTCGTGGAGGTGGAGCAGCGCGCAGCCCACGTGCACCAGGGCGGTGACGGGGCCGTCCGGATGCCCGGCGACCTGCTGCCAGACACGCTCCTTCAGGGGCACCTCGGCGAGCTTGCCCTGGTGGCGCAGCCACTCCTCGACCTCGCCGAGCGCGAAGGCCGGACTGGTCTCGGTCCCGCCGACCGGTTTGGGGAAGTCGGCATGCCGTCGGCGCCAGTTGCTGACGGCGGCACGACCCACGCCGGCGAGCCGCGCGATCTCCGCGGCGGTGACCTCTGTTCCGTTCCCCTGCACGCGCCCGGCTCCCCTCGTACCTGGTGGTGTGATGTCGAGCATACCGACGGGCGCAAGATCTAACCCTTCACATCGTGAATGAACTCAATCCCGTGAACCGTGTTGACTCGGTTCACAGGCTCTGCTCTGATTGACCCATCGAACGACGGACTACCCCCACCGGGTGGTCACACGTCGGCCGTGCTGTCACACCCGGGGGAAGGCCGCGGCGCCCAGCGCCACACCACCGCTCGTCCCACGGACCTCACACCGATTTCCCAGGGGGGAACTCCCATGCGTCGCACCGCACTCGCCGCTCTCTGCATCGCCGCCGCGGCCACCTTCTCGCTCACCGGCTGCCTGCCCGGCGAGGACAAGGCGGACGGCCCGTTCGCCGGACTGACCGGCGGCGAGATCGCCGACAAGGCCGTGAAGGCCACCTCGGGCGCCGAATCGCTCCGCATGAAGGGCGAGATCGAGGACGAGTCCGCCGGCGGCACGGTCCAGATGGACATGGCGATGAACAAGAAGGGCGACTGCGCCGGCACCATGAGCATGGGCGGCGAGGGCCAGGCCGAGCTGATCAAGGTCGGCGACACCCTCTACATGAAGTACGACGAGGCCTTCCTGCGCGCCCAGTCGAAGGACTCCTCCAAGGAGGAGGCCGACATGGTCGTCGACATGCTCGCCGGCAAGTGGACCAAGACGTCCGCGGCGGGCGAGGACTCCAAGGACATGGCGAACTTCTGCGACCTCGACACCGTCCTCGCGGACTTCGAGGACGTCGACTCCAACGCCACGCGCGGCAAGACCGCCGAGGTCGACGGCACCCCCGCGATCGTCCTGAACGAGAAGGACGGCAAGGACAGCTACACCCTGTACGTCGCCACCAAGGGCGAGCCGTACCTCCTGCGGGTCGTCAGCAAGTCCGCGAAGGAGCCCGGCGACCTGGTCTTCACCGACTTCGACAAGCCGGTTCCGGCCAAGGCCCCCAAGGGCAAGGTCATCGACATGGACAAGGACTTCGGCTGATCCGCCGCGCCGCGCGGCGGCACCGCGAAGGCCTCAGCCCGCGTGGAAGCGGGCCGGGGCCTTCGTCGGGTTGCCGCCGGTGGGCAGCTTCTGCTGAGGACAGGTGCCCAGGACACGCTTCATGGCGGCCTGTTCGGCCGAGGTGACCCAGAGGCCGTACTTCGTCTTCACGGCGACCTGGGCGGCCACATAGGTGCAGCGGTACGCCTTGTTGGGCGGGAGCCAGGTGGCCGTGTCACCGTCGCCCTTGGCCCGGTTGGTGCCCGAGTCGACCGCGAGCAGGTTGAGCGGGTCGTTGGCCAGGGCTATGCGCTTGCTGTCGTCCCACTGCTGGGCGCCCTTCTGCCAGGCGTCGGAGAGCGCCACCACGTGGTCCACGTCGACCTTGCTGCGGCCCCGCACGTACGGCACGTCCTTCCCGGTGTACGGGTCCGGGTCGAGCACCCCGGACGCCACCGTGCAGTCCCCGTCGCGGAACTTCACGTCGTCCAGGTCGCGTTGGAGTATGTCGTCGCGGGTGTCGCAGCTGTTGGAGTCCGTGTCGGCCCAGGCACTGCCGAACTCGTCGCGGTCGTACTTGTTCTTCGGCGCCCGTCCCTTGACGGTCAGCGCCTCCGCGGCGGCGTACGCGGCGCCCCCGGCGGGGTTCTCCTGCGGTCCGGCCGAACCGCCCGTGCTGTCCAGTTCGCAGCCGGTCGCGGCGGCCAGCACCAGAGCGACGACGGCGACCCCACCCCTCAGACGTACCACGCGACACCCCTTCCCTCTGTTCGTTGCCCTTCGGCGGTCCCGCTCGGGGTTCCCCGTCCCGCCTGCTCGACACCGTAGCGGCCGCCGGACGCACGAGTGGTGGGTGCCCTGGCGGCACCCACCACCTCACCGGGCCCCTACGACCCGAGGATCGAAGCCAGGAACTCCCCGGTCCACCCCAGCAGATCCCGGCCGAGCAGCGGCTTACCGCCCACCTTCGCCGTCTTCGGGCGGGGCACCAGCACCTGGTGGGCGGCCGGCTTGATGACCGTGCCCGGGTACAGGCGCTTCAGGCGCAGCTCCTGCGACTCGCGCAACTCCACGGGCGCGAAGCGGATGTTGGCGCCCTGGAGGACGATCTCACCGACACCGCAGGCCCGGGCGAGCATGCGCAGACCGGCGACGAGCAGCAGGTTCTCCACCGGCTCGGGCAACTTGCCGTAGCGGTCGACGAGTTCCTCGCGCACCGCGGCGATGTCGGCCTCGGTGTTGACGGAGGCGATCGCCCGGTACGCCTGCAGCCGCAGCCGCTCGCCCGGCGCGTAGTCGTGCGGGACGTGCGCGTCGACCGGCAGCTCGATCTTCACCTCCAGCGGCGGCTCCTCCTCGATCCCGCCGCTCTCCAGCTGGCGCCGGTAGTCCGCGACGGCCTCGCCGACCATCCGCACGTACAGGTCGAAGCCGACACCCGCGATGTGGCCGGACTGTTCGCCGCCCAGCAGGTTGCCCGCGCCCCGGATCTCCAGGTCCTTCATCGCCACGTACATGCCCGCGCCCATCTCCGTGTGCTGGGCGATGGTCGCGAGGCGCTCGTGCGCGGTCTCCGTCAGCGGCTTCTCGGGCGGGTACAGGAAGTACGCGTACCCGCGCTCCCGGCCCCGGCCCACCCGGCCGCGGAGCTGGTGCAACTGCGACAGGCCGAAGGTGTCACCCCGCTCCACGATCAGCGTGTTCGCGTTGGAGATGTCGATGCCCGACTCCACGATCGTCGTCGAGACCAGGACGTCGAACTTCTTCTCCCAGAAGTCGACGACGACCTGCTCCAGCGCCTGCTCCGACATCTGCCCGTGGGCCGTCGCGATCCGCGCCTCGGGGACGATCTCCCGCAGCCGGGAGGCCGCGCGGTCGATGGACTCCACCCGGTTGTGGATGTAGAAGACCTGGCCCTCGCGCAGGAGTTCACGGCGGATCGCCGCGCCGATCTGCTTCTCCTCGTACGGGCCGACGAAGGTCAGGACCGGGTGGCGCTCCTCCGGGGGCGTCGTGATCGTGGACATCTCGCGGATGCCGGTGACCGCCATCTCCAGGGTGCGCGGGATCGGGGTCGCGGACATCGTCAGCACGTCCACGTTGGCGCGCAGCTTCTTCAGCTGCTCCTTGTGCTCGACGCCGAACCGCTGCTCCTCGTCGACGATGACCAGACCGAGGTCCTTGAACTTCGTCTCGGAGGAGAACAGGCGGTGAGTGCCGATGACGATGTCGACCGCGCCCTCGCGCAGCCCCTCCAGGGTGCCCTTGGCCTCGGTGTCCGTCTGGAAGCGGGACAGCGCCCGGACGTTCACCGGGAACTGCGAGTACCGCTCGCTGAAGGTGCCGAAGTGCTGCTGCACCAGCAGGGTCGTCGGCACGAGCACGGCGACCTGCTTGCCGTCCTGGACGGCCTTGAAGGCGGCCCGCACCGCGATCTCCGTCTTGCCGTAGCCGACGTCGCCGCAGATCAGGCGGTCCATGGGGACCGTCTTCTCCATGTCCTCCTTGACCTCGGCGATCGTCGTCAGCTGGTCGGGCGTCTCCGCGTACGGGAAGGCGTCCTCCAGCTCGCGCTGCCACGGGGTGTCCGCCCCGAACGCGTGGCCGGGCGCCGCCATCCGGGCGGAGTACAGCTTGATGAGGTCGGCGGCGATCTCCTTGACCGCCTTCTTCGCGCGCGCCTTGGTCTTCGTCCAGTCGGCGCCGCCGAGGCGGTGCAGGGTCGGGGCCTCGCCACCGACGTACTTGGTGATCTGCTCCAGCTGGTCGGTGGGGATGTAGAGGCGGTCGCCGGGCTGGCCGCGCTTGGCGGGCGCGTACTCGACGACCAGGTACTCGCGGGTCGCGCCCTGCACGGTCCGCTGGACCATCTCGATGTAGCGGCCGACACCGTGCTGCTCGTGCACGATGTAGTCGCCCGCCTCCAGGGTGAGCGGATCGATGGTCTTGCGGCGGCGGGCGGGCATCCGGGCGCCGTCCTTGCCGGCCGCCTTCTGGCCGGACAGGTCGGTCTCGGTGAGGACCGCGAGCTTCAGGGCGGGGTCGATGAAGCCGTAGTCGATCGAGCCGCACGCCACGTGCACGACCGAGGGGGCGATCTCCCCCAGCTCGGCCTCCAGCCGGGCCGGGACACCTTCGCCGCCGAGCACCTCGACCGTGCGGGCGGCCGGGCCGTGGGCCTCGGTCACGAAGACCGTGCGCCAGCCGTCGGCGAGCCAGCCCTTGGTGTCGGCGAGGGCCTTGGCCGTGTCCCCCCGGTAGGTCTCGGGGGCGTGCATACCGAGCTTGAGGGTGTCGGAGTCCAGCTCCTCGTCGGCCGCGAACGGCGACACCGACCACCACATCATGTCCAGCTCACGGGCCCGGTCGCGGACGTCCGCGAGGGACCGCAGGGAGGCCGCGCCGACGTCGATCGGCGCCTCGCCGCCCCCGGCGGTCGCCGCCCAGGACGCCTGCAGGAACTCCTGGGAGGTGGCCACCAGGTCAGCCGCCCGCGTCCGCACCCGCTCCGGGTCGCACACGATCGTCATGGCGCCCTTCGGCAGGACGTCGATCAGCAGTTCCATGTCGTCGACGAGGACCGGGGCGAGGGATTCCATGCCCTCGACGGCGATCCCCTCGGCGATCTTGTCGAGGAGTTCGCCCAGCTCGGGGTGGCGTTCGGCGAGGGCGCGGGCGCGGGCGCGCACGTCGTCCGTGAGGAGGAGCTCACGGCAGGGCGGCGCCCACAGGCCGTGCTCGGCGACCTCCAGCGACCTCTGGTCGGCGACCTTGAAGTACCGGATCTCCTCGACGTCGTCGCCCCAGAACTCCACCCGCAGGGGGTGCTCCTCGGTCGGCGGGAAGACGTCCAGGATGCCGCCGCGCACGGCGAACTCGCCGCGCTTCTCGACCAGCTCGACACGCGCGTACGCGGCTGCCGCCAGGGCCTCGACCGTACGGTTCAGGTCGGCCGTCCCGCCCGTGCGCAGGGCGACCGGCTCCAGGTCGCCGAGGCCCTTGACCTGCGGCTGGAGCACCGAGCGGACGGGGGCGACCACCACGGACACCGGGCCGGTCTCCGGGTCGTCCGGGCGTGGATGGGTCAGCCGGCGCAGCACGGCGAGGCGGCGGCCGACGGTGTCGCTGCGCGGGCTGAGGCGCTCGTGCGGGAGCGTCTCCCAGGCCGGGTACTCCACGACGCCGTCCCGGGGGAGCAGCGAGCGCAGGGCCGCCGCAAGGTCCTCGGCCTCGCGGCCCGTCGCCGTCACGGCGAGGACGGGGCGGCCGGCGTCCCGGGCGAGGGCGGCCACGGCGAAGGGGCGGGCCGCCGGGGGGCCCACCAGGTCGATGTGGGAGCGGTGGCCGTCGGCTGCCGCCCTGATCGCTTCCGCGAGGGGGGCGTCCTGGACTACGGCGTCTAGCAGGCCGTGGAGGCTCATTCGGGGCGTTTCCCGTCCGGGTGGGCAAGGGGTGGGGTCTGGTGTGGGGCAACACGAACGCCCGGACTCGTGTGACGGGCCGGGGGTGTCCAGGGTACGACGGGTGTGGCGGGGGCCGCGGACGACTTTTGTCGCCCCCACCGCCCCTGCCCGTCTGGAAAGCAGGGGCTGCGCCCACTGCTTTCCAGGGGCGCCTAATCTCTATGGGCGCCCCTGTCCCCTGTCGAACGTGAGCCCCCATGGCATCGAGCGCCCCGTCCACGGAGTCGTCGGGTCCCTCGCTCATACCGGGGCCGGTCGCGGTGGCCGCCCCGGCCCGTGACCGGCGTTTCCCGCTCGTGGGCCGGGAGCCTCACGTGCTCGCGGTCCTGTTGTTCGTGGCGTACGCGGTCGTGTCGGTCGGGCGGTACCTGCGCCTGGGGACCCGCTCGTACGACCTGGGCATCTACGAACAGACCGTGCGGGCGTACGCGCACTTCCAGGCGCCGATCGTCGAGCTGAAGGGGCCGGGGTACAACGTGCTCGGGGATCACTTCAGCCCCGTCACCATGCTGCTCGCGCCCTTCTACCGGGCCTTCCCCTCGCCCGTGACGCTGCTGGTCGCGCAGGCGGCGCTGTTCGCGCTGTCGGCGGTGCCGGTGACGCGTGCGGCCACGCGGGCACTGGGGCGGACGCGAGGGCTCGCCCTCGGGGTGGCGTACGGGCTGTCGTGGGGGCTGCAGAACGCCGTGGACTTCGACTTCCACGAGATCTGTTTCGCGGTTCCGCTGATCGCGTTCTCCCTGGAGGCGCTGCTCGCCCGGCGGTGGCGCGCCGCGCTGCTCTGGGGGCTACCGCTGGTCCTGGTCAAGGAGGACCAGGGGCTGACGCTGGCGGTCGTCGCGGCCGTCGTCGCGCTCCGGGCCCGGCGGCACGGCGCGACCCGGGTGGTGCCGTACGCCCTCGCGGTCTCGGCGTTCGGCGCGCTCGCCACCCTGCTCGCGTTCACCGTGCTCATCCCGGCCTTCAACACCGCCGGAGCCTCCGACTACCTGGCGAAGGTCGGCGGCGGGGGCCCGCTCGACGGTCTGGACGTCAAGATCCGTACCGTCCTGTGGCTGCTGATCCCGACCAGCGGGCTGCTCGCCCTGCGCTCCCCGCTCGTCCTCGCCGCCCTCCCCACCCTGGGCTGGCGGTTCGTCGCCTCCGACCACAACTACTGGGGCACGGCCTGGCACTACAGCGCCGTCCTGATGCCGATGGTCCTCCTCGCGCTCGTCGACGCCCTGCCCGGCGCCCGCCGGAGCCCCCGTCCGTGGCTGCGGTCGTACGCGCTGCATCTGCCCGCCGCCGTCCTCGCGGCCTCCGTCGCGCTGACGCCCTCGCTGCCCCTGGGCACCCTCACCGAGGGGTCGGCCTACCGCGTCCCGGCCGAGGTCGGGGCGGTGGAGAAGCTGCTGGGCACCATCCCGGACGGGTCCACCGTCGAGGTCAACATCGGTCCCATCAGTCGGCTGACGTCCCGCTGCCGCGTCTTCTGGATCGGCAGGACCGGGGGCCTCGCGCCCGACTACATCGCCTTCAACAACCGCACGGGCTGGGTGAAGGACGTCCCCGCGTACGCCCGTCAGCTCCATCCCCGCGACACGTACGTGCTGCGGGGCGTCATCCAGGGGTTCGTGCTGCTGAAGCGCACGTCCCCCGAGCGGGGGGCCTCCTAGGACGGATGGAGCCCGGCGCCCCGAAGCCGCCCCGTCCCGGGGCCCGGGCCGCCCCCCCGGTGCCCCCGGTGCCCCTTCCCCCCGGTCCCCCCGACCCCGGGGCGACGCGGGGGGGGTAGCGGGGAGGGCGGTC